>CAZYDV010000076.1:0-20532 GCA_964646405.1 uncultured Granulosicoccaceae bacterium
CTTTCAAAGAATTGCTCGGGCGGCGCCGACTCGACGACTCTGCCGTCGTCCATGAAAACCATGGTGTCAGCCACCTTGCGGGCGAAACCCATCTCGTGGGTGACGACGATCATCGTCATGCCGCTGTCGGCGAGTTCGGCCATCACATCGAGCACCTCGGCGATCATTTCCGGGTCGAGTGCCGAGGTGGGCTCGTCGAACAAGAGAATTTTAGGTTCCATGCATAAAGAGCGGGCGATCGCCACGCGCTGTTGCTGGCCACCGGAGAGCTGGCCGGGGTACTTGCCCGCCTGTTCCGGGATGCGCACGCGTTCGAGATAGCTCTCGGCGAGTGTCACGGCGTCCTGTTCACTCATGCCGCGCGCGCGAATCGGGCCCAGCGTGAGGTTGTCGAGTACGGTCAGGTGCGGGAACAAATTGAATTGCTGGAAAACCATGCCGACTTCTGCGCGAATGGCCGCGACACTGGATTTGTTGTCAGTGAGGGTAATGCCATCGACACTGATCTGCCCGGACTCGTGACGTTCAAGCCGATTGATACAGCGTATGGCGGTGGATTTGCCCGATCCTGATGGCCCGCAGATGACCACTTTTTCGCTGTTGCCGACACGCAGATTGACGTCCTTCAGGGCCTGAAAATCACCGAACCACTTGCATACGTCAACCATCTCGATGGCGGCGACGGCGGGGCTTGAATCGGACAAAGTGTTCTCGTCGAATTTGCGTCGAAACAGTATACATACGTGGAAAAAGGTTAGTATTGGAAAAGCTGTCGATTAACCCGCCCGTTGCTCGCTCTGTTGCAGTGTCATCGAGTCAGTGTCGGTGCACGTCTTCTTCGCTGAACAAGGTCATTCCCGCTATGAAATTTACCAAACGACTTCTGCTGTTGGCATCGCTGACACTCGCCGCGATCGGCACCGCACATGCCGACTCGGCGCTGAAGGAAATTCTCGATTCTGGTGTGCTGAAGGTCGGCACCACCGGGGACTTCAACCCGATGTCGGTCCGCGATCCGGCCAACAACTCCTACAAAGGCTATGACATTGACGTCATGACCCGACTAGCTGCCGATATGGGCGTGGAAGTCGAGTTTGTCGCCACTGACTGGAAAACCCTCGTTAACGGTGTAGTCGCTGGCAAGTACCACGCGACCGGATCGGCATCCATTTCTCCTGCCCGGATGAAAGCAGCCGGCTTTTCCGAAAGCTATCTGTCAGTGCAGATACTGCCGTTCACCACCGCCGACAAGGTCGATCGATTTGACGGCTGGGACAGCATCAATCAACCGGACGTGAAAGTGGCTACCACCCTGGGCACCACACTTGAAAAGAGCACGCGCGAATGGTTCCCCGATGCCAGCATCACCGCGATGGAAGCGCCGGCTCGCGGCTATCAGGATGTGCTGTCCGGTCGTTCCGACGTTTTCGTTACATCCAATCTTGAAGGTGCCACGCTGACTGCCAAGCACACTAATCTGGTTCCGGTACCGGTAGATGCCGCACGCGCGCCCGCAGCGCTGGCCATGTTGTTGCCGCAGGACGACCAGATTTGGATCAACTATGTAAACAACTGGATCAAGATCCGCAAACTGTCGGGTTTTTTCAGTGAAACTGCCGCAAAATGGGGTCTTGCCGAGTAATCGCTGGCTTCAGGCTGGCGGTGCCGCTTGGCATCGCCAGTTGAGTGTGATCGATTGTTCAAATCTTTGTCTCTCGCCGGACAGGCGGAGCAAGAATTGCTTTTAACAGACTGCATTTGACAACCCTCAACTACTTTGTGCTGACAGGATGCGGCGAAGTTGAACGGTTCGGTGCGTCGGAATTGTAATCAGCCCTTTTCAAATGTTTCACGTTTTTAACTGGTCAGACCCAGTCGCCCAGTGTTGAATAGTGAATTGACTGGCTACAGACGCTGCTTCGGCGTCCAACGAAGCGCCGGACATCCTGAGCAATTGGTGCTCGCACAGTATTGGGTAACTTGCTGATTGTGTACTGCCTGAAAGACACGGAACAATACCTGAAGTCACCCAAACGGGTGGGGTCCCACTGTGCGCGAGTTATCCGCTAAGCCATGCAGGATCTGCGTAAACTGACTGTGCTCGACGTGGGGTTTCTCAGCATCACCGTTGAGAAGTGCCTCGAGCTGTTCGAGCAGGTGATCAACAGTGGCGGCAAGGAGGCGGTGTCGTTCATCAACGCCGATTGCGTCAACATCAGTTATCGCGACAGCGGCTATCGCGAGATCCTGAACAGTCAGTCGCTGGTATTGCCGGACGGTGCGGGCATCAGCATCGCCTGCCGGATGATCGGCGAGCGTCTCGTCGCCAACCTCAACGGTACTGACCTGCTACCTCACATCTGCCAGAACGCGGTCGACAAAGGTCACTCGATCTTTCTGCTCGGTGCGGCGGAACAAGTCGCTGCGCGGATGAAATCCAATCTCGAAAAAACCTGGCCTGGATTGAACGTCTGCGGTGAACAGCACGGTTACTTTGACCCGGAAACCGAACTCGACGCAGTGATAGAGAAAATCAACAGTGCCAAGCCGAACATCGTGCTGGTGGCTTTTGGAGCGCCACGTCAGGAAAAGTGGATTCACGAAAACCGCGACCGCATAGACGCCAATCTGCTGCTCGGCGTCGGCGGACTGTTTGATTTTTTCTCCGGCGATAAAAAGCGTGCGCCGCTGTGGATGCGCGAACGCGGGTTTGAATGGATGTATCGTCTCTACCTTGAACCAGGCCGCCTGTGGCGACGCTACATCGTCGGCAATCCGGTCTTTATCTATCGCATGTTGCGCTGGACGCGTAAGCAGCGCCAGTGAGTCGCAGCGTTACCGCCTTCAGGCCGTAGCACCCATCGCCAATGCGCGCTCGCGCGATGCCTCCCGCTCGGATTCGCCAGGCAGTGATGCCGCGCCGGATTCCGGCCAGCCGCCCAGATGTCGTTGCAGCAATGTCGCCAGTGCCTGCAGATGATCGTCTCGCTCGTTCAGCGCTGTAATGTAATTAAAGCCCTTGCCGCCGGCATGCATGAAAATCTCGCGGTTTTCCTCGTTGATCTCCTCGATGGTTTCCAGGCAGTCGGCAGAGAAGCCCGGGCAGATGACGTCAACCGATTCGACCCCGTCACCCGGCAGCTGCTCCATGGTTTTGTCGCAATAGGGTTGCAGCCAGGGTTCCTTGCCAAAGCGCGATTGAAAAACCACCAGGTAATCGTCGTCGGATAACGCCAGTCGATCGGCCAGCAGTCGGGCGGTTGCCTGACATTGGCAAAAGTACGGATCGCCGTTGGTGCGATAGCGTTGCGGGATGCCGTGGAATGACATCACCAGTTTTTGCGCGCGCCCATTTTGTTGCCAGCTCTCTCGCACTGAAGCTGCGAGCGCATCGATGTAGGCGGCCTCTTCGAAATACTGATTGATAAATCGCGTTTCCGGAATCCAGCGAATCCGGGACAATTGGTGTGTGACTTCGTCAAACACCGAAGCGACGGTCGATCCCGAGTACTGAGGGTACAGTGGCAGAACCAGCAGGCGACGAACGCCACGCTCGCGAAATTCTGCCAGCGCCGATTCGATCGACGGGTTTCCATAGCGCATACCCAGTGCCACATTCACTTCGGGCGAGAGTCGCTGTTCGAGGATTTCCGTCAACCCGGATGCCTGCTTTTTGCCGATGCTGAGCAGGGGCGAGCCTGATTCGTCGTCCCAGACTGATTGGTAAGCCTCTGCAGTTTTAGCGGGCCGAAAACGCAGAATCACGCCGTTTAAAATGAGCCACCAAAGCGCGCGCGGTACCTCGACGATGCGAGGATCACTGAGAAATTGTTTCAGGTAGCGCCGCACCGCGGGTGTCGATGTGTCGTCCGGCGTGCCCAGATTGACAAGCAGGATGCCAAGCTGCGATTTCGATCCGTGGCGGTAGTTGGCTTCACCAATATATTTCATCTGTGGATTCGTCGGTGGTTTCCGGGCAGTGTCGCAAGCGGGATGCGACGGCGGCGTGATCGCAAATATAGGGCCTTGTATGGATAATTCAGCGTGCCGTCGATGACAGCTCGATATCGAATATCACAGTCGATATTTTGACAGTCAGGGTAGACGGGTCAATTAACAGGGTGGAACCTATTGCCTGGACGAGACGTTCTCTAGTGACTGAAAATGGCTGATTGTTAAGAGGTTAGCGTGCAGGGACAACGACGGTTGTGGGTAGTGTTGGTGTTACAAAAAGTTAGCACAACCTCGGGTTGGTAAATCGTGTTATGCACATGGGCTTAAAAGCGATTAAGCTGGTACGGCAAACGCCGAAAAAAATCAACAAGTTTTATCAGTGATGGTGTAAGTGTTTGTTAGTAAAAAAGAAAGCTGAGCTTTTGGATTTTTGGTTGGCATGAATCGAGATGATTGTCAATTCCATTTGCGATCACTGAAAATTTCTTTTCCACAAAGTTATCCACAGGGCGAGTCTATCGTCAGGGGCTTGTTTGCCAGATCGTAACAATGTTCTTAAGGTGGCCATTCCGGTGCCGCTCAGCCAGCTATTCGACTACCTGCCCGCCGACCCAAACACACCTGTTGCGGCAGGTATGCGCGTCAGTGTGCCGTTTGGGCCTGGCAAGCGCATCGGCTTTGTGGTCGCACTCGCGCCAGCCGAAGATCCTGCGCGTGTGCTGAAACCGATTTTCGCCGTGCTGGATCAGACGCCGGTCGTGCCGGCAGATGTCATCGAGCTGCTGCAGTGGGCCAGTCGTTACTACCACCATCCGCTTGGCGATGCAGTGCAGACTGCGCTGCCAAAATTATTGCGTCGAGAGCGGGCGGTTCAGGTGTCTGACCCCTGCCAATACGTAGTGACTGCAGACGGCGCTGCTGCCAGTGAGGCTGATTTTTCTCGGGCGCCCGTGCAGTGGCGGCTGCTCGACTATCTGCGCGATGCAGGTCAGGGCAAAACAGCAGTGGAATGCCGATTGTTCGATTCGCGCTGGTCACAGGCGATCAAACCGCTGCTGAAGAAGGGGCTGGTCGAGGAGCGGCAGGCGGTCTACAAGGGCGAGATGCCGGCCCCCAAATTTTCGCTCAATGACGAACAGGCGGCGGCATCCGAAGCGGTGCGCGCCAGGCTGGGGCAGTATTTTCCTGCGCTGTTACATGGCGTGACGGGCAGTGGCAAAACGGCGGTATACATTGATGTGGCACGCGACGTCGTAGCCAGTGGCGATCAGATTTTGTTCATCGTGCCCGAGATCGGACTGACGCCGCAATTGCTTGATCGGCTGAAGTCCGCGCTCAACTGCCGGGTCGAGGTATTGCACTCCGGACTCAACGATACAGAGCGAATGCTGGCCTGGCAGGCGGCGGGCAGCGGCCAGGCGCAAGTGCTGATCGGCACGCGATCGGCAGTGTTCACGCCGATGCCAAGGCTTGGGCTGATCGTCGTTGACGAAGAGCACGACGGTTCGCTCAAGCAACAGGACGGGTTTCGTTATCACGCTCGCGATCTGGCGCTGCTGCGCGGGCGCGATCGGGAGGTGCCGGTGATATTGGGCAGTGCCACGCCGGCATTGGAGTCTTTGCAGAACGTAGTCCGCCAGCAACTGACGATCTTTCGCCTGCGCAAGCGCGCCGGTGGTGCCAGCAAGCCTGCGATCGGCCTGCTGGATGTGCGCAACGGGCGCCTGTCAAACGGCGTATCGGAACGTTTGCAAGCCCGCATTCAGGAAGTGTTGGCGCGCGGCGAGCAGGTCATTGTGTTTATCAATCGGCGCGGTTTTGCGCCAGTGCTGATGTGCGAGGACTGCCGCGCGATCACCGATTGCGATCAGTGCGATGCGCATATGACGGTGCACGTGCGCAGCGGCCAGGTGCGCTGCCATCACTGCGGCGCCGAGCGATCGATACCGGTCAAGTGCGCGGTATGTGAATCGGCATCGTTGGCGCATGTGGGCGCCGGCACCGAAAGAGTTGACGAATACCTGTCGCAGCAGTTTCCAGACTATCGTGTGCTGCGCATTGATCGCGATGTGACCAGTCGCAAGGGTGAGCTCGAGCGGCGCCTGGCGATGGTTGCCGACGGCGAGGTCGACATCATTGTCGGCACCCAGATGCTCGCCAAAGGGCACGATTTTCCCAACGTCACCCTGGTGGGCATTCTCGATGCGGATCAAGGATTGTTCGGATCTGACTTTCGCTCACTGGAGCAGATGGGGCAGATGATCGTCCAGGTTGCCGGTCGAGCAGGGCGGGCGGACAAAGCCGGCACCGTTATCATTCAGACCCGTGATCCCGAACACCCGCTGTTGCAGTTGCTGATCGACAAAGGCTATGACGCGTTCGCCCAACAGCTTTTGCTCGAGCGTCGCGAGGCCGAATGGCCGCCGTTTGCTCGCGTCGCACTGCTTCGTGCCGATTCGGATGACGCGCGTATGGCAAGGAATTTCCTAGTCGAAGTCAGAGACCGTGCGGCCGCATTGGGTGCGAGTCCGGTCAATGTGCTCGGCCCCGCGCATGCACCGATGGAGAAGATTGCCGGCCGCTACCGGTCGCAGTTGCTTTTTTCGTCGGCCGACCGGCAGGCATTGCATCGATTGCTGGCCTGGTTGCGACCGGCTCTGGAACAATTACCATCTGCCCGCAAAGTGCGTTGGTCACTGGATGTGGACCCCCACGATATGCTCTGAGTGGTTGGTGTTTTTTACCAGATATAGTGCTTTTCAAAAGATTAACAGTTTTATTGACACGGCCGGTCAACAGGCTGTTTTTTGTTGTGAATTGCTTTCGTAAACATACTTCAGGCGTTAGAATAATAAGCGCCAGTAACCGTCTGACTGACTTTGAAAAATCATCTCGAAAAATTGATTGCAGATGCCGTTCTGGCGATGCAGAGCGAAGGCCTGTTGCCCGAAGCAGATCTGCCCGCAATCCAGATCAGCCGCACTCGCGACGCTACGCACGGCGACTACGCCTGCAACCTCGCGCTGATGCTGGCCAAGGCGGCGCGCCGCAAGCCACTGGACATCGCATCTGAGTTGGTTGATCGTCTGCCCGTGTCCGCCCGGGTCGCGAAAGTAGAGGTCGCGCCTCCCGGCTTCATCAATTTTTTCGAAGCCGCAGAGAGTCAGAGTGCGGTGGTGCAGGCGGTGCTCGATCAGGGGGAGCAGTTCGGTCGCTCTGATGTAGGGGCTGGCAAGCGAATTCAGGTCGAATTTGTCTCGGCCAATCCCACCGGGCCATTGCATGTTGGCCACGGCCGCGGTGCGGCGACCGGTGCGGTTATCTCCAACTTAATGGATGCGGCCGGCTTTGACGTGCAAAGGGAATATTATGTAAACGACGCGGGTCGTCAGATGGACATCCTGGCTGCCAGCACCTGGTTGAGATATCTCGAGCTGGCGGGTGAGACCATCGTGTTTCCCAGCAATGCCTATCGCGGCGACTACATCTGGGATGTGGCCGCCACGGTGCACCGTGAAAATGGCGATGCGCTGCGCCATGCGGTTGAAGTCGTCATGCAGGATGTGCCGGCCGATCTGCCTGACGGTGGGGATGCCGAGGCACATATTGATGGCGTGATCGCCCGCGCTAAGGCACTGCTGGGCGAAGACGGGTATCGGATCGTCTTCAATGCCGCGCTCGACACCATCCTTGAAGATATACGCCGTGACCTGGCGGAGTTTCGCGTTGAATTCGACGAGTGGCTCAGCGAGCGCTCGCTGGTAGACGCCGGTGACGTGACGGCTGCAATCGACAAGTTGAAAGCCAGCGGCTACCTGCGTGAAGAGTCGGGCGCGCTGTGGTTCAAATCGACAGAGTTCGGCGACGGAAAAGACCGCGTCGTGGTGCGCGACAACGGCCAGGCTACCTACTTCGCCTCGGATCTGGGCTATCTGAACAATAAGTTTGCACGCGGGTTCGAGCGCGTCATCTACGTTTGGGGCGCAGATCATCACGGCTATGTGAAGAGGCTGCTCGCCGGCGCCGAGGCGCTCGGACACGATCCGTCCAAAATTGAAATACTGCTGGTCCAGTTCGCCGCGCTCTACCGTGGCGGTGAAAAAGTCAAAATGTCCACTCGATCAGGTGAATTTGTCACGTTGCGTGAACTGCGAGATGAAGTGGGCGCCGATGCGGCACGCTTTTTCTACACCATGCGTCGGTGTGAGCAACATATGGATTTTGACCTGGATCTCGCGAAATCTGAATCGTCCGATAACCCGGTCTACTACGTCCAGTACGCTCACGCACGAGTCTGCAGTGTCTTGCGCCAACTCGAAGGCAAGCAACTGACACACGACCTGGATAACGGGAATGCGAACCTCAGTCTGCTAAGCACAACCCACGAAACCGAACTGATGACTCTGCTCGGAAGATATCCCGAAGTGGTACAGGCGGCTGCCACTGCAATAGAGCCGCACCAGATCACCGCATATTTGCGGGAATTGGCCAATGCCTTTCACACTTACTACAACGCGCAGCAGTTTCTGGTGGAAGATACTGCCTTGCGCGATGCGCGATTAAACTTGATCGTGGCCACGCGGCAGGTGATGAGAAATGGACTGGCCCTAGTAGACGTAACGGCACCGGAAGCAATGTAGGATTAACAGAAGAACTATAAAATGAAAAAACTACTCAATATTTATAGCGGTAACCAGCAGGGCTTTGGCAATGGCTGGGTGCTTTTGACACTTGGGCTGATGGTGGGTTTTATCGTTGGCTTCGTGTTGTTTCTGTCTGGCATGCCAGAGGAACACTACACGCTGATCGACACAGAAGCAGCTGTCGAACAATACAAATCGGCCGACGCGTCTGAATTCGAGTTCTACGATCGATTGAACAAGCTCAATACCGTTGTGCCCAAGTTCGAAGGTGAGAATATGCCGGCTTTCTCTAATGAGGATCGCCGCGTACAGACTGCCCAGACAGACAAGCAATCGGCAGTGGAGCTGGCTGCCGACCTGATCGCCCGGGCCGATGAAGGGCAGGCGGTGGAGGTGGCGGCGTCATCGGCTAAAACCGGAGCTGGCCTGGTTGCCTCGACGGCGGGAGATCCGCTGGTACGTGCCACACCGGTAAAGCAAAAGACCATCGTTCGAAAGATACCCAACAACCCTAACACTGCCTATTACCTGCAGGCCGGTGCGTTTACCAATGACAACGATGCCAATCGCATGCAGGATCAGCTTGTCAGTGCCGGTATGGATGCGTTTGTCAAAACCGTTGCGATTGATGGCAAGAAATGGCACCGCGTACGCATCGGGCCGTTCTATGATTCGGACACACTCTATTCCGCACAGACCCGTCTTGGGCGCAGTGGTATCAGTTATCTGGTGATCAAGGTCCAGAGCTAAGTCATACTTTATCACCCGCCCATTGACCCAGGCAGGGTTAAAGTCAGCGGCGTCCGGACCATGCACTCGCATCCGGCCTGCGCTGTGGGTTGGTGAGTAATGAGCATTGATTTCAAGGCGGTACATGCAGACATAGCGCGCTGCATGCGTGCAGATCAGCATCGATTTCGCAATCGCCTGCGTAAGATTCGAGATGCGCATAAAAGTGCGGCTAAACCCGCAGCAGACCCATCGACTGCACAACCAGATGCTGCAGCCGATCCATTGCAGTCGCTGTTGCATGCGATCACACAGTCTCGACAAAAAACACAAAACCGGCAGAACAATCTGCCGGCGCCGAACTATCCGCAGGAACTGCCGGTCGTTGAGTGTCGCGAGCAGATCATCGAGAGTATTCGCAACAACCCGGTTACGATCGTTTGCGGTGAAACCGGCTCGGGCAAGACCACGCAAATTCCGAAGATGTGTCTTGAGGCGGGGTTGGGCGTCAGCGGCCTGATTGGCCATACGCAGCCACGGCGAATTGCCGCGCGCACGGTATCGGCACGGATTGCCTCAGAACTGAAAACCGAGCTTGGCGCTGCGGTGGGATACAAAGTCCGCTTTGGCGATAAGATCTCCCGTGACTCTTATATCAAGCTGATGACGGACGGGATTCTGCTGGCAGAGATACAGTCAGACCCGTGGCTCAATCAGTACGATGCGATTATCGTCGACGAGGCACATGAGCGCTCGCTGAACATCGATTTCATTCTCGGTTATCTCAAGCGGTTGTTGCAGCGTCGGCGCGATCTCAAAGTGATCATCACCTCGGCTACGATCGACCCGGATACCTTTTCCAGACACTTTAACAACGCGCCGGTTATCCTTGCTGAAGGGCGAACCTATCCGGTGGAGGTGCGCTATCGCCCGTGGAAGGAATTGGAAGAGGATGATCGTGATCAGCCCCAGGCGGTGTTCGAGGCCTGTGAAGAGTTGGCCGGTCTGGGTGCTGGCGATACGCTGGTCTTTCTGCCCGGCGAGCGCGATATTCGCGAGTGCGCCGAGTACATCGGCAAGGCGGCAACCGGCAGCAAACGACTTCGCGGCGTAGAGGTGCTGCCGTTGATCGCACGCTTGTCAGCCGGTGAGCAGGCGAAGGTATTCGAGCCGCATGGTCGACGGCGAATCGTACTGGCCACCAATGTGGCGGAGACTTCGCTGACGGTACCTGGCATACGCTACGTAGTAGACAGTGGTGACGCGCGCATGTCGCGATACAGCGTGCGCAGCAAGGTGCAGCGCTTGCCAATCGAAAAGGTGTCGCAGGCATCGGCCAATCAGCGCAAGGGGCGCTGTGGACGTGAGGCACCGGGTGTTTGTATTCGATTGTATTCGGAAGAAGATTTCGAAACGCGCGGCGAATTCACTGATCCAGAAATCCTGCGCACCAATCTTGCGTCAGTCATTTTGCAGATGGAAGTCTCGCGACTGGGGCACGTCGAGGACTTTCCGTTCGTCGAGGCGCCAGACAGCCGTTTTGTCAATGATGGTTATCGGTTGCTGATTGAACTGGGCGCGGTCAGCGAAAAACGCAAACTGACCGCACTGGGC
The DNA here is from genome assembly GCA_964646405.1 of uncultured Granulosicoccaceae bacterium. Classification (GTDB taxonomy): domain Bacteria; phylum Pseudomonadota; class Gammaproteobacteria; order Granulosicoccales; family Granulosicoccaceae; genus CAKZSB01. Next base: position 10,941 of record CAZYDV010000076.1, read on the forward strand.
AAGCGTATCGCGCGGCTGCCAATCGATCCTCGACTGGCGCGCATGCTGATCGAGTCCGGTAACGAGGGCAGCGTCAATGAGGTGCTGACTATTGTCAGTGCGCTTTCAGTGCAGGACCCGCGCGAGCGGCCGATGGCCAGGCAACAGGCTGCCGACGAGTTACACGCTGAGTTCAATGACAAGCACTCCGATTTCAATGCCATACTGAATTTGTGGGAGTACTGTCGAGTACAGGGTGAGGCGCTGTCGAACAGTAAATTTCGCAAGATGTGTAAGCAACGATTTCTTTCGTATCTGCGGATTCGCGAATGGCGTGACATTCGACGCCAGCTTGCGCAATTGTGTCGCGAGTTGGGAATGACGGAAAACACCGCCGAGGCCGGTTACGATAAAACCCACCGTGCGTTGTTGGCTGGTCTGCTGGGCAATGTGGCGCTGAAGGACAATCGCAACGACTACCTTGCGACACGCAATCGCAAGGTGATGATCTTTCCGGGATCTTCCGTCTTTGGTAAGGGGCCAAAGTGGATGATGGCGGCCGAAATGAGTGAGACCACGCGTTTGTATGCGCGTGGGGTCGCCGCGATAAAACCAGAGTGGGCTGAGGCGCTGGGCGAGCACCTGCTGAAGCACAGCTATTTTGGTGCGACCTGGCATCGCAAGGGCGCGCAGGTTGGCGCCTTTCGTAAATCCACGCTTTATGGCCTGGTGCTGGTTGAAAAAAAGAAGGTCAATTACGGACCGATTGACCCGGACCAATCGAGAGAAATTTTCATTCGCGATGCGCTGGTGGCTGGCAACTACAACACGCGCTCCGACTTTTTTCATCACAACCTGAAACTGGTCGATGAAGTCGTCACGCTGGAGGAAAAGACGCGCCGTCGCGATATTCTGATCGACCCGGAAGAGCTCTACAGCTTCTACAACCAGCGGGTGCCAGAGGGAATCTACTCCGGTCCGCAGTTTGAAAAATGGCGCGAAGAATACGAGCGCGATCATCCGCGCGGCCTGTGGCTGACGCGTGATTTCCTGATGCAGAACGATGAGCTGGAAGTCAGCAAACAGGATTTTCCCGATCAGCTTGAATTTAGCGGTGTCGTGCTGCCACTGCACTATCATTTTCATCCAGGAGCCGAAGACGATGGTGTCACGCTGAGCGTACCGGTCAGCCTGCTCAATCGGATCAGTGCCGACAAGTGCGAATGGCTGGTGCCCGGGTTGTTGCAGGAGAAGATTGTCGCACTGATCAAGTCGCTGCCGAAAACCGTGCGCCGCAATTTTGTGCCGGCACCCGATTACGCGCAGAAGAGCATCGCGGGGTTGATGCAACGTCAGCAAGAGTCGCTGGTCTCGGCGCTGTCGGCTGAACTGCAGAGGATGACATCGGTTAAGGTGTCTGCCTCGGAGTGGCAGATCGATCAGTTGCCGTTGCATCTGATCATGCGCATCGTGGTGACAGAGGCGGATGGTTCAACGCTTGATGTCTCACGCGATGTCGAATTGCTACAGAGCCGCTACGCCGATCGTATTGAGCAGAACCTGGCGCAAACGGCTGATAACAGCTTTGAGCGCACCGATCTTGTGGACTGGAATTTTGGTGACCTGCCCGAGTCCATCGAAATCGAGACACAAGGGGTGACGATGCAGGGGTTCCCGGCACTGGTGGCAGAAGACGACAGCGTGTCACTGCGCGTGTTGGCAAGCGGTGAGGCAGCTGCCGCCAAAATGCCTGCCGGCCTGCGAGCCTTGTATCGCAAGCAGTTACAGCAGGAGGTGAAATATTTGATTCGCAACCTGCCCGGGATCGATGTGCTCTGCCTGCGATTTGCCGTATTCGGTAAGAGTGAATTGCTCAAGCGCGATATCGTCGATGCGGCTCTGGATCGAACTTTCATCTACGATCAGATCACCCCGCGCAGCCGTGAGGAATTTCTCCACATACTCGATACCTGCAAGAGCGAGCTCGTCGGCAATGCCAACGCGATTTGTGCGGTGCTGGCAGAAACCTTCGAGGCGCATCGTCAGATTACACGTCGTATGAGTGGCTCGGTTTCACTGAGTTGGGTGGAGCCGTCGGCCGATATCAAGGATCAGATCAGTCGTATGATTTATCCGGGCTTTGTCTCGGCCACACCGCCGCAGTGGTTGTCACGCCTGCCGGTTTATTTCAAAGCGATCGGGCGTCGCTTCGATTCTCTGGATCGGGAACCTGATCGAGATCGCAAACGCCGTGCTGAGTTGTTGCCCGTATGGGAGCGAATCAAGTTAGCCATGGATGATCCGGCCTCTAGCGACCGGATGCAGCGTTTGCGCTGGATGTTTGAAGAATTACGTGTATCTGTATTTGCGCAGGATCTGGGTACGGTGGAGAAAGTCTCGCTGGGCCGGCTGGAAACACAACTGGAAAAGCTACTCTCAAGCTGAATCGGAAATGGAGAGATTTGACCTCGGCCAGCATCGGTTTGCGATTACGACTCAGTCTCCCGATGCGCAGCGGCTGTTCAATCTGGGGTTGAACTGGTGCTACGGGTTTAATCAGGAAGAGGGCGTAAAATGTTTCCAGCGCGCGCTTGAATTTGATTCGCAATGCGCGATGGCATTTTGGGGCGTAGCCTACGCTGCAGGTCCGTTCTACAATTTTCCGTGGTGCGACATGAGTCACGACGAAGCCGTGTTCGCTACGCGCTGCTGCTTTGAGCATAGTCGGCAGGCACGCCACTACGCCGACCATTGCAGTGCTGTGGAGCGTGCACTCATCGATGCCTTGCAACATCGTTTTCAAGCACCAAATCCAGTCGATCAGGCGCAGTTTAATCGTTGGGACGACGCCTACGCCGATGGTATGCGTGAGTGTTACCAACAGTTTCCTAAAAACCAGGACGTCATGGCGCTTTTGATCGAAGCATTAATTACACGTACGCCGTGGAAGCTTTGGAATGTGCATACGGGCGAGGCTGCGGACAATGCCGATACGCTGGAGGCACTGGAAGTTTGCGAGCGTGCTATCGCGCTTGCCGACAGTGGTGGTCAAATGCAGCATCCGGCGATCCTGCATTTACACATTCATCTCACAGAGATGTCCAGCGAGCCCGAACGATCGATGCGTTCGGCTGATCTGTTGGGTCAGTTGTATGCGGATGCGGGACACCTGGCCCATATGCCCGGGCACACGTATGTATTGTGTGGCGACTACAAGAAGGCGATGCTTGCCAGTGAACAAGCGATTGCGGCTGATGAAAAGTACGTGCAATACGCGGGACCGTTCAACTTCTACACCACTGCTCGATGCCACGATCTGCATCTGATGATGTACACCTGTATGTTGCTGGGGAGGTTACAGCCGGCCATGCAGGCGGCCGAGAAAATGTGTGCCACCCTCACCAAAGACGTACTGAGCGTATCAGGCAAGCCCTTTCTGGCTATGACCATGGAAGGCTATTACTCAATGAAAATGCATGTACTGGTACGCTTTGGCCTGTGGCATGACATCATCAACGCCGCTATGCCCGAGTGTGAACAACTCTATTGTGTTTCCACCTGCATGCATCACTATGCAAGAGGAGTGGCATATGCTGCGTTGAAACAGTTCGGCCAGGCAAGGCGAGAGCAGGCGCTGTTAGAACAATCGATCAAGTGTTTGCCGGCTGATCGGCGATTCTTCAACAATCCGGCGCAGGTGACTTTGTCGATAGCGCAAAAAATGCTGGAGGGTGAGCTGCTTTACCATCAGGGTGACTTCGCCTGCGCGTTTGATGCACTGCGAGAGGCTGTCCGCCGCGACGACAATCTGGAATATTCGGAACCCTGGGCTTGGATGCATCCGCCGCGACACGCGCTGGGTGCTCTATTGTTGGAGCAGGGTGAATATGGAGAAGCCGAGGCAATCTATCGGACCGATCTGGGGCTGAACCATCGGCTTCAGCGCTGTGCTCAACATCCGCGCAACGTCTGGTCGCTGCATGGGCTGGTTGAGTGTTTGCGCCAGCGCAAGGCCAATGGTGAGCTTGCCCGATTCGAGCCGATGCTGGCTGCGGCTTTGGCCAACACAGACGTGCCGATCACGTCATCGTGCCTGTGCAAAGGCTTGTAGTGGGCGCAGTCTTGTCAGTTCCTCGGCGGGTACAGAACGCGCTGCGGTATAGTGACATTTAGAAGATGGAATCGGAAAATTAAATGATTGCCAGTATGATGATGTATGAACGCCCTCAACTGGCAGACGCGCACCGTCGCTATTGGCAATTGATACGGCGGCAACTGTCGCAACGCGGCATTGAAAGCCCGGAAGCCTTATCTCAGCAGGCGGAAGAATTTCTTGTCTGGACCCATCCGCAGCTTGTACTTAGCCAGACTTGCGGCATGCCGTATCGAACGCGCTTGCACGGACAGGTAACGCTGGTTGGCACGGCTGATTTTGCGTTACCGGAGTGCGCGCCTGGCTATTATCGCAGCCCGCTGGTTGTGCGCGCAGACGATAACAGACAGCAGCTCGGTGATTATAGAGATAGCATCTTCGCCTACAACCAGACCTATTCGCAGTCGGGCTATGCGGCGGCCTATTGGCATCTGCAGGCACAGGGTTTTTGGTTCGACAATACCCTGCACACGGAACAACACATCGAATCGGCCCGTGCAGTCGCTGAAAACCGTGCCGATCTGGCATCGCTGGATGCGGTGACCTGGATGATGATGCAGCGCTATGAGTCGTTCACCGCAGGGCTTCGGGTATTGGAATGGACCGAGCCGACGCCAGGCTTGCCTTATATATCCGCCATTGGGGTAGATCGCGAGCTGATATTCGATGCGGTAGAGGCCGCTATTGATGCCATGACCGAGGCCGACAGGCAACTATTGGGCATCAGCGGCATCGTGTACATTGATCCCGAAGCCTATCTGGCGATCCCGAACCCGCCAGCTAAGTAGTGGTTTACACGTTCAGTCCCAGGCCAGTGTACAAAGAGGGCGATCCAACAGGCGTGCAAGATAGTCCTGAGTGGCCGGGCTTTGATCCAGGTAACCCTGTCGGCGCCCCCAGTTCAGGCACCATCCAACAATGATGTCGGTGACGGAGAAACACTCCGCGACCAGGTAGTTGTGATCTGCGAGATGAGTCTCGACAACACGTAAACCGCGGCGAAACATTGTCTCGTTTTGCTCGAGGCCTGCAGTGATGCGCTTGTGTTCGGGCAATACATACTGGTTGACCGCACTGTTCCACAGCCAGGCTTCCAATTCTGACAGGCAGAATGACACCCATTGATCATGTTGTGCGCGGGCGAAGGAGCCCGGTTTTGAGATGAGTGATGCATCGGGTGATCGATCGGCGATGTATGTGCAAATGGCGGCTGATTCGAGCAATGTTTGGCCATCAATAATGGCAACCGGAATCTTGCCGAGTTTGGAAACCTTTCGCACCTCGGTGGCGTTGGCCAGGTCGTCCCGGTCGAGTTGTGTGTAGGCGATACCCGCTTCTGCCAGCGTCCAGGTGCATCGCGCCGAGCGATTGGAGCCTGTGCCGTAGAGAGTCACTTCCATCGTCTTTGCTCACTGGTTTGTCAAATCACCCTGGGCCGGGTGCCACCAATGGTTGCGCCCGCATGCATTACGTCCGCGATGATACCAGCGAATATACCCAATTGCGTGTCCTGGAATCTACGTGCGATAGCATTGATTGATCTCACGTGCGGATACCAATTGATGTGGCCTGTAGTACGATATGGCGCGATGATTGGTGTATCGGTCGTCACTGCGTCCTGAATGCACTACGCCGAGCGGACATATGCAAACAGGCGTTAGTTGGGAAGCTTTTAAGGTCTTAAAACGGGTGCTCGTTGCCGGTCGCAAAAGGCTATTGACGTGTGATGTATTTGCTTCAGGCAAAAAAAAGATCGTGCCGCATGGGAATCGGCACGATCTTGTGTACTACTGTTGTGGTTGTCAGTTTTCTACTGAGCGATAGCGGGTAGTGGCACCGGGCCAAATTCACGGACCACTGCAACAAAGGCAAGCTCGATTTTGCTTCCGTTTGAGGTACTCGGTTGATTCGAATCGCTTGCTTCAAAATCAAGGACGAGCCAGGCTGAATTATTCGAGACTTCTGATGAGCTCCAATACCCGCGAAATCCTGGGTTTAATGTCTGCAGATGCCCGTCAGTTGCTGCTTGAAGCAGTGTCGATGCCGTTGGCAGATACCAGTTGTCAGATCCATCGACTGCGACGAAGTTCTGTGCCCGGTGTGCTGCATCGGCGAAGCAATCCTCAGTTGTAACCAGTGCCTGCGTTTTTTCAGCGCCCGACTGCTCATCCGGTATGCTGATCGCATTGTTGTTTTCGTCGACCTCATTGCCGGCGACCATGTCGTGAAAAACCGTTGCATCAGCAACGCCGTCGACATTCACACCGAAGCAACCGTATTCACTTCTAATCGCTTCTCCATTCTCATCTTGCAGAACAATCACCTCGACGCCTGTGTTGTTGTTGTTGTCGTCAACCGAAATTACGATACCACCAGCGGGGCCGGTATCTCCGGGCATAAAGTCTACGAACTCAATCGGATCGGAGGTATCTACAATGCTCTCGAATCCAGCCGTATTCACGCTGACCGCGTCGAACGTGTTGTCCATGGAATCTTCGAACGTGTCCTGCCCTCTGTTTCCACGGAAGATCGGATTGAAGTTTGTGTACGAGGATGCCGAGAGCGACAAGGTGTCATCGCCTCTGCCCATAGCGATCCGGCTATAGTGAGAAATTGTATTGTTGCTGAGCTCCAGGGTATCAGCGCCTCGTCCGGTACGCACTAGAATGTTGTTGGCAGACTCAACGTTGTTTATCACAACATCGTCTTGACCCCGGCCGGTGTGGATATCCATTGGGCCACTATTGGTAAATGGCATCCCTTCGCTACCTTCGATGCTGACAAAGTCTGCACCTCGCCCGGTTCTGACGAGAAGCTTGGCTTGCGCATCGAATGCGCCATCAAGATAGACCGCATCGGCTCCACGTCCTGTGGAAAGCCGCGCATTCCCTGAAACGACGGTATCGGTGGCCATAACGGTATCCTGCCCTCTGCCGGAAAAAACATACAGATGACCACCAACACTGACCTGATTTAATTCAACTACGTCGTTAGCTCGGCCGGTGATGATTTGCAGTGTTTTTACGACATCCAGGTCGGTAAGTCTGATGCTGTCCTGCCCTCGGCGACTGCGAATAGACACGTTGCCTGTTACCCCTTCGAGGACGCCGTTGCTCGGCACGCCGTTTGTTGTCAGCGTATAGGCAAGAGAGTCGGGCGTCTGGCCGTTGGTGACTTCCAGTACAACGTCACCTCTGTCACTGATGTTAAATGTGGCGTCTCCGTTGTCGACGCTGATCGCGTTAGTTGCCTGAGCGTACAGTGGCAGTGACAACATGCAGCATGCGCTCAATCGAGCCAGTCTGCCAAATCTTGATGAGTGGTTGGAGCGTGAACAATGCGTCATTTATGGAACCTTGCGTTGGTTGAGTGAATAGCAGTCGTTGGGAACACGTGCATTCTAAAAAAACGGCAGTGTAATAAAATTGAAACACTCGGCATTGCCCGGAATTTGTGGACTCAATCAGATGTATCTTTGAAACACGTGGCAAGTTTGGTCAATTGTGTGATGCAGATCAGCCGTATAGGCTGCGATCATGGTTGATTTGTGGGTCTTTTGATCAACAGAGTGAAGCTGCAAATGCTGCAGCATCAATCTTCCGTTGGCCAATCAGCGGCACACCTGTCATTGCTCAGAAGTGAGCACACAAAGGCCCAGTCTGTTTTTGTAGGGCCAAAGTTGTGTCATTGGCTTGTGTGATGGTCGTTAGGCCGGTCGTGTAGACCGGCCGGATGGCCGCTTCGTGTTAGTCAGCGCCCCACGCCAGCAAAGTTGATTCCGCTCAATTCGGCCATGTCGTGTTTCCACGTACTCAGATCCTGTGGCGACAGGTCGGCAAAATTGTCGTGCCCGCAGGCGCGCGACAGCACCTGCATCAGTTCCACCGAGGCGGCGAAGAACCGCGCCAGGCGCTCGGCACCGGTCTGTACGTGCAGTCTGGCTCGCAATTCTGTCTTTTGTGTGGCGATGCCAACCGGGCAATTGTTCGAGTTACACATGCGAGCCGCAATACAACCCACGGCCTGCATCGCAGAGTTTGAGATGGCGACCGCGTCAGCGCCCATCGCCAGCGCCTTGAAGAAATCTTCCGCTACCCGCAACCCGCCAGTGATGATCAGCGTGATGTCACGCCCAGAGTGTTTATCCAGGTGTTTGCGCGCGCGCCAGCGCCGGAATGGTAGGAACAGAAATGTGATCGCGAAAGATCAGTGGCGCCGCACCCGTGCCGCCACCGCGGCCATCCAGAATAATGTAGTCGGCGCTGGCTTCCAGCGCGAAATCGATATCCGCCTCGATGTGGTTGGCCGACAGTTTGAATCCAATCGGAATACCGCCACTGCGCTCGCGGACCTCATCTGCCAGTTGGCGAAAATCCGCAGTCGTTTGGAGATCCGTGAATGTGGCGGGAGATATTGCACTTTGACCGGGTTCCAGACCCCGCAATTGCGCGATCTTGCCGTGTACTTTATCACCGGGCAGGTGCCCGCCCGTACCGGTTTTCGCACCCTGGCCCCCTTTGAAATGGAACGCCTGTACAGACGAGACAAGTTCCGGGTTCCAGCCAAATCGCGCAGAGGCGAGCTCATAGAAGTAGCGGGAATTCTCGGCCTTTTCCTCGGCCAGCATGCCTCCCTCGCCAGAACAGATGCCGGTACCGGCCAGTTGCGCCCCGCGCGCCAGGGCTATTTTGGCTTCCTCCGATAATGCACCAAAACTCATATCAGAGACGAACAGGGGGATATCCAGCGTAAGCGGTTTCTTCGCCCGCGGTCCGATTGCCACGCGAGTGCTGACCGGGTGCTCGTCCAACAGCGGTTTGCGGGCCATTTGTGCGGATAGAACCTGAATGTCGTCCCAATGCGGCAGGTCTTTGCGCGGCACGCCCATCGCACCCATCTCTCCGTGGTGCCCAAGTTTGGCCAGGCCCTCGCGCGCGAGCAGGTGAATGCGCGCCACCGTTGGTTCTTCGGGTGTGGCGACCGCCTGCGGTGTTGTACCCGGGGTAGCGGCGGGTGCCGGGTCACCAACCTGCCGCTCACCCAGGCGCGTATGTGAGCCGTCGCAGTAGGGTGGGTTGGCGGTGGCTTTGCACTGGCACAGTGCGGCAGCGCCAGGTTTGTCAACGCTGAAAGCCTTTGGACTGATGCCGGTGCCGCGGTGTGATCCATCACAGAAGGGCGGTGTCGCGGATCTGCCGCACTGACACCAGTGATAGGTAGTGCCGGGCTCCAGTTCTACTTTCTGCGGCGCCTTGGCTGCGATCAGTGGTTTGTCGTTGTCGTTCATCAGGTTGGCTCTGTTTGGGCTGATCCAGGGAATAGCTGGACGGCTGCCGGCAGTCTACAAGGTTTCGAATATTTGAACAGATAGAAAAATTAGATTACTTTGTTCGAAATAATTGAACCTTAGAGGTGTGATGGGCCAGTTAGAGGATCTTCGAGCATTCCTGCAGATTGTTG
>CAZYDV010000077.1:0-20473 GCA_964646405.1 uncultured Granulosicoccaceae bacterium
ATCGTGCTGATCGGGAGTACAGGCGGGAGGATCGATCGCACTGTCGTCGTAAAGGTGCCACCATTCCGGGCGCGCGACGTAGGGGTCGTGCGGATGAATAAAACTGGAAACCAGTAAAAACGGTCGCGCGCGATCTGCTGCCCGGTGTTTGTCGCGTGCAAAATCGAACAGCCAGCGCCGCGCGGCAAAGCCAACTTCATCGTCATAGTCGATCTGATAAGTCGCCTGCGCCACGCCGTTTTCCTTCACTGTTTGCATATTGTGATACCACTTGTCTATGCGTTCATCGTGCGCCTCCCAGTCGGGTGTCCATGCGAAATCCGCCGGGTAAATATCGGTGGTGACGCGATCCTCGAACCCGTGTTTTTGATCGGGGCCAACAAAATGCATTTTGCCGGACAGGCAGGTCCGGTAGCCCAGCGCGCGCAGATAGTGGGCAAAAGTCGGTACGGTGGAAGGAAATTCAGATGCGTTGTCGTAGGCCGCAATACGGCTGGTCAACTGACCGGACATAAACGCAAATCGCGATGGCGCACACAGTGGCGAGTTGCAATAGGCGGCGTCAAAACGCGTGCCTCGATTCGCCAGTGCATCCATGTGCGGTGTGATTGCCGCGTTGTGACCGTAGCTTGCGATAAATTGCGGCGCGAGCTGATCTGCCATAACAACGACGATGTTCGGCTGGCTCATCGTCAGGCGCGCGCGTAGGCGTCCAGTACTAATCCGTGAAAGTGGTGCAATGCGTGCTCAGACTTGCCCGATCCATCCGGATCGTGAACGATGCGACCCTGCTGGAAGGCTGGTGTACTCATGCCTTTTTGCACGCTCTCGACCAGACTGATGTCCTCCACCTGCAACACCTCGTCGAGGTAGCGTATCGCGTCGAGCTCCATGGCATTGGGTTCGGGCGTCTCAAGATAAAAATCGTAGGTCTCAAGCGTCCGATCAACACCCACCGGGATGATGTTCAGTACGATCATGCTCGATCGACCCGGATAGCGCATCAGGCAGGTCGTGGGCCACAGCCACCAGACCGCGTGGGTTTTCACTGTGGCGTCACTGACATCGTAAGCGCTGTTCGGTGAGTTGCCCGCGTCGGCCATGTGGCTGGAATAAATACCATGCGTCGTGACTTTATAACTGTCCATGTCAACCAGATTGCAAAAGTCCTTGTGCGCGACCGGGCAGTGGTAGCACTCAAGAAAGTTGTCGACCACGTTTTTCCAGTTCGATTGAATGTCGTAGCTCAGGCGATGGCCGAATGTGAGATCCGCCACGTCCGGCGCCCAGTGCATGATTTCCTGTTGCAGATCGCCGGATTGGGAGAGTAGCGACGGCGCGTTCGGATCCAGATTCACAAACACAAAGCCACAGAATTCCTCTACCTGAATCTGATCCAGACAGATATCATCCTTGTTGAAGTGTTTAAGATTTTGCGTGTGCGGTGCGCCCTGCAGTTTGCCATCGAGCCGGTAGGCCCAGGCGTGATACGGACACACAATGAGCTGCGTCTTGCCCTCGCCGGACAGCAAGTGATGCGCGCGGTGCTTACACACGTTGTAGAACGCCCGCAGCTCGCCATGCTTGTCGCGTACCACGGCGATTGGCTGACCGGCGATTTCAACGGTGATATAGGATCCGGGTTCGCGCGTCTTCTCGACGTGGCAAACCCACTGCCAGCTGCGGCTGATGACCTGGCGCGAGTCGGTATTGAACCACTCGGCGCGAGTATAGGCATCGGCCTGCAACGACAGTGACGCGGCGGGATCGCGATCAAAACCGGAGGCAATATCGATCGGGTGCACGGTAGCTGGCCTCTCGTCGTAGCGGTGGAACGAATGGACTGAAACACCACTGACGTTACGCCGATGATACGCGCTGCACTTGATCTTTTTCGACGTAAACTTGCTTGTTTGGTACGCAATCCGGCACTGGCCTGACTTTGCAGATCTGCGCCATTGCTGTGTTGCCGTGGTTGAATTCACGGCATGATTGCTCTAGCGTACGGCGATTTTTTTTGGAACAGACCATGGCACAAATCGGCCCGAACACCCGCTTGCGCGTATCGCCGTTTTACGAAGCGACGGTGGCCGAGGGCGTCGAGGCATTCTCGCCTTACAACCGTATGTTGATGCCGGTGTCCTACGGCCACCCGGAAGCCGAGTATCGCCGGCTGAAATCCTCAGTCAGCCTGTGGGATGTGGGCGTTGAACGCCAGGAACAGTTGCAGGGGCCGGATGCCGCGCGTCTGGCACAGGTGCTGTCTGTGCGCGATTTGTCCGGCTGTGCGATGAATCAGGGCAAGTATGTGCCGATGTGCGATCACCGCGGCGTACTGGTCAACGATCCCATTGTGCTGAAGCTTGCCCAGGACCGGTGGTGGCTGTCGATCGCCGACAACAACATTCTGCTGTGGGCGAGGGCAATCGCCAGCGAGCGCGGCTATCGGGTCACCCTTGACGAGCCGGACGTCTCACCGCTGGCCGTGCAGGGGCCCGCTGCCGAGGATGTCGTGGCCGCCGTATTTGGTGACCGGATTCGACAGATCAGATTTTTCTGGTTCGCCGATGCCGAGATCGACGGCATTCCGTTGAAGCTCGCGCGCTCCGGATACTCTGGTCAGGGCGGTTTTGAGTTATACCTGATGGACGGCAGTCGCGGCACTGATCTTTGGAACATCGTGCGCGAGGCGGGCAGTCCCTGGGATATAGGCCCTGGCAATCCGGATCCAGCCGAGCGGATCGAATCCGGCCTGCTGTCATTTGGCGGCGATACCGATGATCAGACCAATCCATTTGAAGTGCGACTGGACAAATACGTCGATCTGGATCTCGATGACGAGGTCATCGGTATCAGCGCATTGCGCAAGCTGCAGGCCAACGGAATCGCGCGCCAACAGCTGGGTATCGTGCTGGATCAACCGTCGCCACAACCCGGGCATGCGATCTGGTACGACGTGAGCGCCAGCGGCGAACGCGTCGGCAGCATGACCAACGGCATCTGGTCGCCCGATCTGCAGCGTTTTATTGGTTTTGTGCTGGTAACCCGCGACGTTCAGGCAGGCGATCGGGTGACGGTTCAAAAGCACGGCAAGCACATCGATGCGACCTTGTGCGAGCTACCGTTTGTCTGACGGCGGGGTGACGACGCCAACTGCGATTGCGCTGTGCCGCTGAATCACGCCACGCGCAATATCCCGCCGGAACAGATGCGCATGCATATCTGCTGGGGCAACTATGAGGGCCCGCATACCCACGACATTCCACTGGCGTCACTGCATCCGGTGGTCATGCAGGCGCGGCCAGCGGGTCTTTTAATCGAAGGGGCTAATCCTGCGCACGCACATGAGTGGGAAGACATGAAAAGACTTGGCCTGCCGGATGACAAAGTGCTGTTGCCCGGCGTGGTCGATACCACCACCAACTTTGTTGAAAACCCGCGCCTGATCGCACAGCGCATTGCGCAGTGGGCAGACGCGGTCGGACGCGAGCGGGTAATCGCATCCACTGATTGCGGGTTTGCGACGTTTGCCGGCGCCAACAATCCGGTCGCTCCCAGTGTGGTTTGGGCAAAGCTTCAGGCACTGGCCGCCGGTGCAGCCCTGGCAAGCCATGCACTGTGGGCCTGATCCAGCGGCTTGCCCCCCAACGTGCAAGTAAACGGCATGTGCACCGGATGAAGGCGCGAAAGATCAGCGCAGAACAATACATCGAGAGCGATCATGTGGTGATGCGCTACTTTGAGCATCGTCTGGCGTTTGAAGACGAAGAGGCGCTGCGCCGCCAGGGCCTGACTCACCGCCAGCGCGTGGCGGTATCATCGGTCAGCCAGATTGCACCGATCATAGTCGGCACTGCACTGATTGGCACCGTGCCCGAACGTATCGCAACCACGCTGGTTGAGCGCTGGCCGTTGCGGATGTTGCCGTTCCCCTTCGAGCAGCAGCCAATCCGCCACTACGCCTACTGGCACGAGAGCCGGATGCAGGATCCGATTATCGAGCGCTTCATGGCGGAGGTCCGAGACGTGGCGCGATTAAAAGGCTGATCGCGTTCGATCAGGCTCGCTCCCAGGCAGACCGTCGAAACCTGAATTGGCAGTCAAGTGCAACCCGTGCTACACGCCTGAAAATATTCTCACATCCCGGTCGGCGCCGCCGTCGAGTGCTTTCAGGGCAGCCTGGTAGTCTGCACTTTGATACGCCGCTTGCGCTTTTTCCACGCTCTCGAATTCGATCAGTACAGTTTGCTCCGAAACGCCGTTTTCATGCGCTTGTACCTCATTCGTGCTGGCGATCACTGTGCCGCCCGCTTTGACAATTGCGGGCCCGGCCAATGCCAGATAGGCCTGTCTTTTTTTGGGATGGGCGGTCGTTCGATGTGCACTGAGAAAATAGCCTTTTGGCATGGGACACTCTCCTGATTTGGGCAAATGAAGCCGGGCTTATTGAAATGGGCTTGCGGTACATGGTGCATGAAGTTAACGAGATTCACGGGCTGCAATGGACACAGGGTTGAACAACATTCGCGGGTTTTTATCACTACTACTGCCCATACGAAACCGACGCGGCTCGTGGGTTGTAACCATATCCTCAATCTGACCCTGCATTCAACCAGCAGGGCTGGCGCTCCGCTTCCGCGACGATAGCCTGGACTGGTCAAACCGTGCCGTCACTCGCCATTTCGTTATCCCGCAACAACAAAAAGAACACCTGATGTTCGCCAGTTGCAATCTCGTGTCCGCGCAGCCATGCTAAATACTCGGCGCCCGCTGGATGTTGGCGTCGCTGCAATCGGGTTAAGTACATGAGTAATTACTAAAGAGGAAGTTAAGTATGCCGAATCCACTGCGTTCTGCAGTCAACCCCGGGCGTGGCTGGCAATGTCTCGTGAACGGTTTCCGGCTGCTGCCTGCCAACAACCGAATCGTCGATAGGCTTCGTATTGTCGAACGATGCTGTCTATCGATAGCATGGGTTGCAGGGGCGGTCACCGTCAGCGCTTTGATTGCGCAGCCGGTGCAAGCTGCGGAGACGGTCATGGTAGGACTGGACAGCAATGACGCCTATCCACCCAACTCAACAGCCGCTGGCCGCGTTGCAGTATCAGCCAACGGGCGCTACATGGCGTTTCAGGCGCGCGGTGCTTACGCTGCGCCTTTGGAATCGGGTGTACAGCATATTTTCTGGCGTGATCTGGTCACCGGGCAAACGGAAAATATTCACGTGGGTCCAGACGGTGCGGCAGGCAATGAGAATGCCTGGCTGCCGTCCATCAGTGACGACGGTCAATTGATCGCGTTCGTATCACTGGCGACAAACCTGGGCTCCGACGACCCAAAGGGCTGGCCCGACATCTTTCTCTATAATCGGCAAACTACCACTCTGAACAGAGTAACGGTACGCGTCACCCAGTCAGATAATCCGTTCCCGCAATTTCCGGTGCCGTATATCAGCGGTGACGGATCAACAATCGCATTTGCTACCGATGAAGAAGAATTCGGTTTTGACGGGGACGATAGTGACACGGTGTATCTCTACGATGTAGCGACCGGGGTGTTCAGTTCGCCCAGTTTTGATGCCAATGGCCGTCGACTGCGCAACGGTGTCAATCTGAAAGGCATCTCTGACGATGGCGATAAGCTGTTGATCACCACGCGACAATCTCTTGACCCGCTGGATCAGTCCAGTCACAGCGTTTATCTGTACAACCGAATCAACGATAGTTTTACGTGGTTGACGCAAAATGCGGTGACCAATAGCTATAGCGCCGGTTTGTTTGGCGCATCGATGACCGGTGATGCCAGGCATGTTGTGTTCAGCTCCGTTCAACCCTTCGTGGCAGAGGACACTGACGCAGCTCTGGATTTCATGCTGCGCAACATCGAGACGGGAGAGACCCGCGTCGTCACTGTCGACGAGAACGGCGTGCAGATAGCCGATCAGGCGAACGCTTTCGACCCTGCGATCAGTGCCGATGGCCAGTTGGTTGCGTTCAGCACTTTACAGCCCGGATTTGTAGCAGGCGCGCCAGATCGCATAGTCAACATGTACGTATACGACAACGCCGCTCAAAAGACCCAGGTGATCTCAACACTGCCAGATGGCAGCTTTTCTGATCGAGGGGCTAATGGTATTGCCACTTTTGCGACAGCCGGTCGGTATGTTTTCTTTGGTTCGGGCGATGGGGCGTTGGACAGCGAGCGCGATGAATCCGTAGGTGGAGGCACGGCACTTTACCGGGTCGACCGCGGGCTGAGTTGCACCGGGCCGCAAGGCCAGTCACTGACAGTCGATGTGGAGCCTGTAGATTGGTATCAACTGGCCATCCCGTGTGTTGCCCCGGATGACGCTAACACGTTGCAGGCGATATTGGCCGATGACCTGAGTGGCACTTACGGGGATGACTGGGTGGCGTTTGTCTATGAGACGGGCCCGACGCCTGGCTACCGAAAGCTGGCATTGACCGATATTCTGCAGCCGGGTACGAGTTTTTGGCTTCAGCATCAGGGCAGCGACATCGCTACATTGGACATGCCGTCGGGCAGCCGCAGCGTCGCGACCAACTTCAATCAGCGCAGCGCCTGTCTGTCTGATACGGGTTGCTACACGATATCAGCGGCTGCTACGGGCACGGCTGCTGGCACCAGTTGGAGCATGAATGGCAACCCGCTAATCAATCCGGGCGGTGCCGCACTTGGCAATTTGCGGGTAACCACCGACACCGGCACCTGTTCGCTCGAAGGCGGATGCACCCTGGAGGCGGCTCAGACAGCCGACGTGGCACTCGACACGATTTTCAGCTGGCAGGGTGGGGACAGCTACCAGCTTCTTTCTGCAGAGTCCGGGCTGCCGACATGGCGTGGCGCCTGGTTTGGAGCGCTGCCGGGGGCAGCGGGTAATGCTGCCAAATTCAACTTTCCGGAAACAGACAATTGATGAGTCGCAAATGATAGGCCGGCCTGCAAAAAGTGCTGTGTCGGTCTGCTCTGCGCATCGGCCAATTCGATTCAGCCTATTCAGTAATATCAATTTTACAAATAGCGAATAGTCTTCCAGAATGCGTCCGTGCCCATGGAGATTTTGCTGATGAGCGATCGCGTCAAACTGACCATCCCTGATCTGGCTGCCGGCAAGGCGTCGGGCAGGCGGTTGGTCATGGTGGCGGTCGGCGAGGCGCTCAGTGCGGCCTGGGCCGAGCGCGCCGGCGTCGATATTGTCGGCGTCGGTGACAGCCTGGGCATGACGCTGCACGGACACGACAACACACTGGCGATGACGGTGGATCAAATGATCGATCACTGCAACGCCGTGCGCCGTGGTGCACCGAATACGCTGTCGCTGGTATCCATGCCCTACGGTTCCTACGCCACGCCCGATATTGCCGTGACCAATGCGGTGCGGCTGATGAAAGAGGGCGGGGCGGATGCGGTCAAGCTTCAGGGCGGACGCGAGATCAGCCATGTTATCAAAGCGGTGGCCGACTGTGGCGTGCCGGTGATGAGCCATGTCGGCCTGTTGCCGCATCGCGTGCATCAACTGGGCGGATTCAAGATGCAGGGCCGAACCGCAGAGGCCGCAATGAAAATCATCGACAATGCACGAGCGATAGAGGAGGCCGGTGCGATCGGGCTTGAAATCGAGGCGATGCCCTACGAGGTGGGGCGCGCGGTTGACGAGGCGGTGGATATCTTCACGTTCTCGATTGGCGCGGGCTCGGCCGGCACCTGTCAGTTGCTGAACGGCTATGATCTGATCGGTGCATTTGATACCTTCAAGCCAAAGTTTGCCAAACGCTATGGCAATGTGGCGCAGGTGGCGACCAAGGCTTTGGAGGACTATGCTGCCGACGTTCGAGCTGGCACCTTTCCCGACGCCGATCACAGCTACAAAATGGCAGTCGAGGAAGCACAGAAACTGTCCCGCCTTCTCGAGGCACAGCAACGCGGCGACATAACGGATCAGGACTGAACATGAGTGCACACAACCAGCAGGCTAATATTAAACACATCGACAGCGGGCAGCTCAAAGGTCAGCGCATCCCGAACGGCATGCTGCAGGACAACTATCCACGCAACATGTGGTGGGTGGCAGCGCATTCACGTGAAGTAACACAAAAGCCGATGGCGCGCTGGATCCTGGAGACGCCGGTGGTGCTGTACC
The DNA here is from genome assembly GCA_964646405.1 of uncultured Granulosicoccaceae bacterium. Classification (GTDB taxonomy): domain Bacteria; phylum Pseudomonadota; class Gammaproteobacteria; order Granulosicoccales; family Granulosicoccaceae; genus CAKZSB01. Next base: position 8,162 of record CAZYDV010000077.1, read on the forward strand.
GGCTGGAAGATGGTACGCCTGCCGCACTGTACGATCGCTGTCCGCATCGCTGGGCCCCATTGAGCGAAGGGCAAGTCGAAGGCGAGCGAATCATCTGTCCCTACCACGGGATGGAGTTCGATGTCAGCGGCACCTGCGTCAAAGCACCCAGTCAGGACATGACACCAAAGACCGCTAAGATTCCCGCATTTGTCACCAAAGAGGCCGGCGCATTCATCTGGATCTGGATGGGCGATGCCGAAGCGATCGATTGCGATCCACCGATGGTCGACTATCAGGTCGATCCCGACTGGAGCTTTCTCGATGGGTACTACAAAGTGGCTGCCAACTGGGTACTGGTGCGAGAGAACGTGCTCGATCTCACGCACATCGCTTTTCTGCACAAAAACACCTTCAGGCAAAACGACTGGGTCACGCCACCCGAGAGTTATCTCGACGGCGAGACTGTCTGCTACGAGCAGGAATTTGATCTGGCCCCTTTATCGCCACTGTTCTGTGCTGGCATGGGCCTGCCGGAAGACAAACTCATCAAACGCAAGCAGGTGGGGCGTATGCCGTCGCTGGCGATTTCATTCTCCGACTGGATGGTACATGACCCGACACCGGACGCGGGCCGTCGCTCAGACTTTCTGATGCGCGGCTGCCATATTGTCACCCCGGCCCAACGTGGCGAGACGCATTATTTCTGGGGCGCGGCGTTTGATGTACCCACCCTCAGCGATGATGTCGCCGAAAAAACAAAAGCAAGCGTCATCGCCGCATTCGATGAAGACAAACATCTGTTGGAGAAAATCCAAAAGCAGGTAGGTGAAGATCCTTATGGCATGGAGTATCTGGAAGTGACACTTGGTGCCGACAAGGCCGGTATTCTGGTTCGCCAACTATTGAACAAGAAGTTGGAGGCCGAAGGGCGATCGTTGAAATAGGTTTTGCAAAACCATTTTTATTAGGGGAGGAAAAGCCGCAAGGCGCCTCCACCAGAGTACACCGACGGTGTAGGTGACTGGCGGCTCTAAGACAAACTACTAAGCTGGCAACTCGGGAGCCGTCGGCCCGAAAGACGTCTTGCGTGTCTCAAGATCCATGTAGACCCCAGGTTGCTGCTCATAAGACAACACAATCGAGATTCTGGGTCGCTGTTGTTCGATCTCGGTAACCCGGTGCATGGTGTAGCGGCCGAGCATTATCGTGAAGGAACCGGCCTTAACGCTATGTTTTTGAATCCGGTCAGATTGCTTGTCCAAAACCTTTTGCACTTCAGCGTAACTAGGGTCGTCTTCCGAACGGATGCCTGGCACGCACTCAAAAACACCTCCGGCGGTGGACTCGGCCACGTTCAATATGGTCGAGAACAATGCCTGGTCAAAATGCCATGCCTGTCCGCACCCTTCCCGGTAGACCTGCACTACCACAGCATTGGACGGATCACCGCTCAAAAAGATCTCTTCATTGCCGGTTACTGCGGCGATGAACTGGCGCAACGGTTCCCAACGGTACAGCGTATCGATTTGCGTGTCGGGGAGATGGTGATGGGCCAAACGAAAACTTTGTGTTTTTGAAAGGCGGTTCAGCGGATGGCTTGCCGGGTAGCTGGCATCCGTGTGATAGCCATACGGGTGCCTTTCGGAGATGGCGTGGTAGGCGATGTCGGCGCGTGCCTCTATTTCCTGTCGGCAGGTGGCAACGCCCGCCGGGGTGAGAAAGTCTGGCAGGTTGATCATGCCATTGGCTGCCAGAAGCGATTTCTGCTGCGCAGCAAGGGACTGATAGTGCGAAGAATCAGGCTGGTCCAGCGGATAATCTGTCAGGTTGATGAGTGCGGTTGTCATGGTCAGCTCCTCTGCACGATCAGCATAACGCCAATACTATATCTCAAGTGCGCCGTCGCTTGCGCAGATCGCTTTTTCCTCCATTATGATGCCGATGCCTTTTCTTAGTTTGGGAGCCGGGCATGTACATTCTGTATGGTGGCGGTTACACGCGTGCGCACATGATCGAGATGGTGTTCGCCGAAGTCGACCAGCCGTTCCAGCTTGAGGTTGTCGATACTTTCAAGGGTGAAAACCAATCCCCCGGGTTTCTGCAGATCAATCCGACGGGTTTCGTGCCGGCACTGAAAACGCCGGAGGGTGTTGTGCTCTATGAAACCCCGGCCATCAATCTCTATCTGGCGGAACGTCATGGAACCGGCTCTCTGGCGCCGGCAACGGATGACCCTGACCGCGGCGCGTTCCTGAGCGGCCTGTTCTACCTCACTGATGAACTGGAACCGGCGCTCAAACGCTATTTCTATCCACAGCGCTTCGGCGTGCGTGCCTCGGACGAGACGGCAATCCGGAAACTGTCACTGGATTATGTTCGCCAGACACTCAGCGTCATAGACAAGCGATTGTCCGATGCCGGGCCCTTTCATCTGCGCGATTGATACAGTCTGGTAGATCTGGTGTTGAGCTTCTGGATGCACAGTATTATGGACAAAGATGCCGTTTCAGCGTTCGATGCCATACACCGTTGCGTACGCGCTGTTCAGGAGCGACCTGTCACTCGGCAATTGTTTATAGATCTGCAAGCGCGCACTAAAGCCTATGCAGAGATCGATCAGCGTGGCGATAGGATTCCCTAGCCTGCGCTTCCACCCGCTGACAACCGGCACCACGGTCAGTTGCTGTTGGACGACCGTCTATTGCAATTACTACCACTTTGTCTTGCAGATGTCCGAAGCTGAAAAATCACAGGTCTCCAATCGGTCGATAGTCGGCGTCAATGCGTGCGTAGCGTGATTCCTGGTGATTACGATGGTTGGATTGCAGGTGCTTACAGTCTTTCAGGACTCGGCGGCCGAGTAGGCCACCAGATCGTTTACCGTGAGTTTGTCATCGCGTTTTTCGAATGTCTCGATGTACTCGACCATGGTGTTGGAGTGCTCGCGCATCATGCCCTCGGCGCGTACCGCATCTCCAAGGCGTATGGCCTTGTAGATGACCTTGTGCTGAGCATTGCCAAGGCGTAGCCGGAACAGCCCGCTCTGCATGCGCTCGGGCGATTGAAGCACATTGCGATCAAACACCATGGAGCCCGGCGCGAGCATGGGCAAGTGACTGATCTGTCGGCAGGTGATGCCAACATAGCTGTTGCCGCAGGCATCGAGAATCGTGTTGTGAAAAATCCGGTTGGCCGCACGCATGCGATGGATGACCGGCTCATCCAGCCGACCCAATTCGATTTGTTGCTCCAGTGTTTCTATTGCGCCGGCCATGGCCGGAAGATACTCCTCGCGATTGGGCGATTGCGCCATCAGGCGCGCGGCCAGACTTTCCAGATGGCCGCGTACCTGCACTGCCTGCAGGATGTCCGCGACAGTGGGTGCCTTGACGGTGTAGCCGCGTCCCTCGCCGCGGCGCACGACTCCCTCACTCTCGAGTATGCGCAGTGCCAGCCTGACCGGTGTGCGCGAGACCTTGTGCGTCTCGCATAGGCCGGTTTCCGACAGTCGCTCGCCCTCGGTGTAGTTACCCAGAATGATATCTTTGCGAATCCTGGCGGCGAGTTCGGTATCGATCGATTCCATAGTGCAATTGAGCTGATTTGGGATCCCAAAGTCAAGTAATCTGTCTCTGTGGGTCCGTGAACAGCAAAAAAGGCTTGATTGGGGATCCGAAACTATTGTCTACTGACTCTGATACAGGAGCCGTGTTTGCATCGATATGCCGCGACGGGCGATCGATATGGACACGGGCGGGCAGGGCCGGGGCGACCGAAGATATTGTCGGTGTGCGCTGGGCACTGCAAACCCTGCGTTTCCACCCAACATTCAGCGATCAAAACCGAGGTTGACTAAATGCTTGCCACATTGCGAACCGCGATTGCCCTGACCGCCACACTGGCAGCGTCAGCGTCAATTGCCCAGGTAAACCTGACCTCCAACACGGCCGGTGCCGGGACCACGGTCGGGCTAACTGCCACGGCACTGGTGGAGTATGCCAGTGATCGGGGCATTGCCAATATTCAACTTAAAGACGGCCAGACCGGCACCAACTACATACAGGCGCTGGCGGAGGGCAAGATCGATATCGCCAACGGGCCATTTATCCTGCCATTCCTTTTGAATCGGGCGGCCGGCCCCTACAAAAGCCTGGGTAAAGAAAAGGGGGCAGAGCTGGGGCCGAATATACAACTGCTGTATCCTTATACGTTGAGTATTTTTTCCATGTACGCTTATGACGCCAAAGGCATCGAAGGCTGGGGCGATTTGAAGGGCAAGAAGGTGTTGAATGGGCCGCCTCGCGGCGCTGCGACCACCAACTCTCGCGGACTGATTCAGCTATTTGGTGGTGCCAAAGCCGATTCAGACTATGAATCGGTAACGGTCAACTGGAATCAGGTGACCGCCACGGTTATCGATGGCACGGCGGACGTGGCCGTGATCCCGGTGATGTTGCCCGGACCCAGAGTGACCCGAGCCGGAGCGGCAGGTGCCATGACGATGTACTCGATGCCGAAGGATGTTTTTGAATCCGAGGGCGCACAGAAGTTTTTGAATAAGCCCGGTTCGGTGGCTTACTCGATTCCCGCCGCAGAGGCCAAGGCAGCACTGGGTGACGGCTGGAGCATCAACACAGAAGACGATATGTACCGAGGCATGGCGGTTGTCGGTGGAGATATGGTCAACCGCAGCATGGACGAGGAAGTCGCCTTTCAGTTGACCAAAGCCCACATCGAAAATCTCGACTCACACAAGAAGCTAGCGCCATTCATGGCATCGCTGAACTTTGGCGTACTCGATCCCAAGGTGACGGGCCTGTGTGGCCCCAATCCAGTCAAATTTCATACAGGTGCTGTACGTGCGTGGGAAGCGGCTGGACACACGGTGCCCGATTGCGCCAAACCCTGAGCCAAATGACGGCAGGCGTGCGATTCGGCTCGCCTGACGCCCGGCGATTGCCGCCGGGCAGTCGCCGTGCCAAAGCCAGCGCCAATGGCTAAGCGATTGCAATCACAGCCTGCGAAGACGGATGGTCCACAAGCCCTGGCGGACAGGCTGGTCTACTGGCTTGGCCTGCTGCTTGTGGTCGCCGGACTGCTCAACGTCACGCCATCCATACCGGGCTGGGATGACCTGTGGCGCTCGCTGACAGGCATTGAAAATTTTAAAATCCGGCGCTTTCCAACCGAGTGGCTGTATCCGGCGATATTTTTCTGGATGATGCTGATCGTCGCGCTCAAGCACTCGATGTGGCGCAGTTGGACGAACCGGGCGGCATGGCAGCAACGTGCAGGATTGCTGCTGGATTTCGCGCTGGTGTTTGCCGCGGCGATTATCTCGCTCAGCTATCTCACTGAGCTCGAAGCCGTGTGTCTTGTCGATGTCGTCAAAGGGGACAGAGAGCGCCTGGTCGCCGAGGCATTGCAGGCAGAGATTGAATACGCCCAGATGCTCGGTCTGCCAGAGCCAGACTCCGCCGATGATCCGAAGTGCCTGAACACTACCGGTAGCTTGTTGCCGTTCATACTGCTTGGCGCAGTTATGGTGTTTCTGATCTACAACACCAAGGTATGGGGCTTTCCATTGGTGCTGGTGTCGATGCTGATCGCCGCCTATACCTTCGCCACGGTCATGAACTGGTACTTCTTTGGCGCCGAAGACCAGAATAAATATCTGATTACCATTCTCAGCAGTGAAGAACCGCGAAGCCTCGACTCTGGGCGTGAATTCGTTCGCGACGCTTTGATCAACAACACCGCGGGTCTGCTTGGGCGATTTTTAAATGTGCTGCTGCTACTGGTGTTCCCCTACATCATTCTCGGCGCTTTGTTTGGGCGCTGTGCCGGTGGGCAGGCGCTGATCAAGCTCGCGTTCTCGCTGACGCGCAAACTGCGGGGCGGTCCGGCGCACGCGGCGGTGGTCTCTTCAGCGATGTTTGGCACCATAACCGGCGGGCCGGTGGTCAACGTGCTGTCTACCGGCGTGCTGACGATTCCGATGATGCTCAAGCGCGGGTTTTCGAAAGTGTTTGCCGGTGGCGTGGAAGCCGCGGCCTCGTCAGGTGGTTCGATTATGCCGCCGATCATGGGCGTGGCGGCCTTCATCATGGCAGCGATGACAGGCGTCCCGTATCGCGAGATCATCATTGCGGCCATCGTGCCGGCCGTGTTCTACTTTTTCTGTTTGTTTTTATCGGTGGTGTTTCAAGCCCGAAAACAGAATATTCAGGCGGTTGGCGAGCTGACCGACGATATGCGCTTAAATGCCGATGACAAACTGCACCTGGTGCAGATCTTCGCCCCGGTGCTGCTGGTGCTGGTGTTGCTGCTGACGCCGAAGGACAATGTGGCCTGTAGCTGGATCTCGATTGCACTCGGTGCGGTTGTCGACACGAGCGGTGGCGCCTGCAAGGTCGAATCCATGCCCTGGATCATCGAGCTTTTCCAAAATGCAGCAGGCGATGCGAGTGCGGCGGGTTGGTGGGCCGTGATGCTGCTGCTGGTGCTAATGCTGCTGGACCGCGAACTGCGCGCCCAGCCTGGCAAGATTTTCGACGGGTTGGCGCAGGCCGGCGTCACAGTATCCACGCTTTATTTGATGTTTCTCGCTGTCACGGTCATTGATGTCTGCCTGAATTTTACGGGCCTTGCCAAGTTCGTTGCCGTCGATGTGCTGGGCTTTTTAAAAACCTTTGATCTGTCGGTGAGTTCGGCCGGTTTTCAGCTATTCGCACTATTTCTCACTATGCTGCTGGCGGTACTGTTGGGCATGGGTATGCCAGCGGTGCCGGCCTACATTAATGTTGCGTTGTTGATGGGGCCGATGCTGGTCGGGCTTGGGATCGCCACCTTTACCGCACATATGTTTGTATTCTACTTTGCGGTCGCGTCGGCCATTACGCCACCGGTGGCGCTGGCGGCGTTTGCCGCTTCCACCATTACCAAGGCCGACCCGATGCACACTGGTTTTTCAGCGGTTAAATCTGGCATTGTCATCTTCACGATTCCGTTTGTGTTTGCCATGTATCCGGAAATACTGCTGATCGACAAAGCCGTCATCGATCCGGCCAACGGTCTTTTGTTGTCTGGCTACGATGGCAATATCAATCTGCCATGGCTGGCTTTTCTGCTCGCGCGATTGGCACTGGCACTCTATTTTGTCTCAAGTGCGTTGTCAGCCTACGATCAAAAGGCGCTGAACGGATTCGAGATTGCATTGCGCCTGGCGCTGGCAGCTCTGGTTATGTTCAAACCCGCAGAGGTCTACGGACCTGCGATCATCGCGGCGATCGCGTTGCTGGGCCACCACCACCTCAGTGTGCGGCGCCCCCTGAGAGCCGCCTGAACGCAAACATCTGGATACTGTGGTAAGCAGTGGTTCGAGTTATACCGGGTGGTAGACGCACGGGTAGTGTCGTAGGTACGCAGAGCGGTTGGGCACGTCAGTATTGCGATACGGGCACGCAACGATATGTTGCGTCCTCGCTCACGCGTCGGGTTTCGTGCGCGACGCGGACATGTACTTGGAAACCCGACGCGTGACCGAGGCAGCTAACTGCATTCGTTCCGATAGGAAAAACTCTAGTACATGAAGCAGATCCCCAAGCCAGGGATCTGCCGCAATGCTACTGCGATGTCAGCCGATCATCGACGACAGCTTCTGGGCAAACTCATCGACATCAAAATAGAATGGTCCCAGGCCGCCCTGATAGGCGATTTTGCCATCGCTGCCGACGATATACAGTCGGTCGGGCCAGGAGATATATTTTTCCTCTGCGTCGTTGTCCATGTCATCGAGCAACATCGGAAACGTGAAGTTGTAACGCAGCATGCACACCGAGGCGACTTCCGCGCGCTCGTCTGCCGTTTCGGGCTGGGTGTGAATGATGCCGTCTTCAAGGTTTCGAATAACCTGATCTTCTCCGTCGGCATGCGCCTCACGAATATAGACGCCGAAAAACTTCGCCTTGTCACCAAATGACTTTGCCAGTTCATCGAGGCGCACGGCCCCGTCTCTGAACGGTGGTCAGGTGTAGGAGCCGAAAACCAGCCCGATCGGTTTGCCAAAGTGCGATGACAGACGCGTCATCTCACCGGTTCGATTGCCGCGCGCATCCAGCAGTTCGAGTTCGAAGTCTGGCGCCGGGTCACCGACCTTGGGGGCCTTCTCCTGATCCCGGACAATTCTGGCCTCGATGAACTTGCGCAGTTGGTCGCGGGTTTTGCCACGCGTGTCCAGCCATTCCTGGGATGCATTTTGAACCACATTCTCGAATTTGTCTGGCAGCTTTATCGCCATATTGGTTGATCCTCTGTGCAGATCGCGAGTTCGATCTGCCCACGAGTTTAAGTATTTGGGATCCACAAATCCACCAATCAGGCAAAGTGTATTGAGATAAGGCCCGATCAGCTTGTGTTTTGGATCCCGAATGCGATTGATCTTTGTCAGCCGGGTACCGCCAGGTCGAGCGTTGCGAGCAGCTGACCGGCACGCTCCTGTACGCGCATGATTGGAAAACCGGTTGATTTGGTTGACCGGCTGATCGGGCGAGGATCAGAGTAGGGCGCGGTTTGCATGACTCGTTGATTGAAGGATTCGGGCAGGTTGGCCTGCGTGGTCATCAGGTTCTTGCCGTTGACATGCGCCTTCATGTGAATATGGATTGGCTGGCCCCAGTAGAAGCCTGGATAGACCGTATCGAACTCTGCAATACCATCCTGATCGGTGAGCAGCGCCCCCCGGCAAAAGCGCGTCTCGACATCGGGCTTGATGTGGCCGAACAGGATCGCTCTGGCCATTGGAGGGCGCTCGTTCGGGCCGTTGCTGTAACCAGAGTAGTACCCCGTCGCATTGCAGGCCCAGATGTCGACCACCCCCTGTGGAATCGGATCGCAGTTTTGATCAACCAGTCGCATCGCCACGGTCAGTGGCTGTCCGGCCTGGCCTGCGGCGATGTCGCGCCCAATGGCCGGCGCGCAGGTGAAGTAGGGGCCTTCGAAGCTGTCTTCGACCATCTGGCATTGATTATCACCAAAATCCCCTGGCGCCGACATTCTGCTCGTAACGTCGGAGATCGGCAGTGCGGCGTTGTCGCAGGTCTGTTTGCCTCGAAAGGTTTTCGCAACAACGCCGCGGTTCGGTCCCACGCCGTCCTGCGCCGCCACGGTTCGGCCGGCCGTACAGGCACCCAGCGCCGCACCGGTTGCGAGTATCAGTGATTGTCGACGGTTCATTATTAGTGGAGAGCTCTTGTTGCTCATGATGTCTGTCCCTGTTTCGTTGCGTCTGTAGTTGCCTTTTGCGCACGCTGTGCATAAATGCGGTAGAGTTCAAGTGCCGCCAGTGGAATAAAGTGCACCAGCGCCGGGCCGAAGTTGTTGTGAACGAAAATCCAGTGCATAAGTGTCAGCACCGCAGCGGGATAGACCAGGCGTTGCAATTGTTTCCAGCGCCGGCGCAAAAAACGCTGACTCGCATCGTTAGATGTCATTGCCAGCGGTACAAAAATCGCAAATGCCAGCCAACCGGTCCAGATCCCCAGTTCCAGAAACTCGCCCAGTATGGTGCTGACAGACAAGCCTGAATCCAGCAGGTAGAAAACCGTATGAAGTAACGCATAGCCGAATGCGGCGACGCCGAAGTAGCGACGATTGCGAACCAGCCAGTGCGGCCACTGGCTATTGCTGAACAGTAGTTTCAGCGGCGTTGCCAGCATTGCGACGATCATCATTCTGGCGCTGAACTCGCCCGTGCCGTGTAACAGATCACCGGCTGAGGTCGGATCGTTCACAAAGCGATTTAACATGGCGATGGCCGGAAGCGCCAGCAACAGCCAGAGAAAGTACCTGGATTTCAGAATAAACATGGGGCGAGCTGTCCTGATGCGTATTGTGTGGTGCGGGAGTCCGTGCGCAAATCACCAGCGACTACCAACGCGCTGCGATTGGGATCGTCGTCGATCATTCTGACCTCGTTTATACAAAGCGACACCTGTCAATTGATCGACAATCGCACCCGTGATACTGATTTCTGCCGCGCAGAATCCCTCGTTTTCGAATCTTTGGTATGGTGTTATTGTCGGCAACAGCGGGGAGAAGTTCTTTGCGACAAAGTGACAGGTTGTAACCGCTTGTAACAGTCGGAGGGAGGGCGACATCCGCCCGTAGCTGCTGATCTCGATTTCGAAAGACCTCAGGCTATGTCGCGTGAGGTCTTCAGCCGCTGGCGAGTGTCTTGGACGGGTCATAGAACGGCCGGGCGGTAACCGTCCCTGGCACGATGTCAGCACCAGTCACCACTTCAACTTCAGTGTCTATTGCTGCGTGTGCGACCTGCAGCATCGCCAGTGCGATATTCTGCTTGAGCCGCGGCGAGTAAATGGCTGAGGTGACTTTTCCAATCACAGCGCCGGCACGCGTGATGTTCCAGAATGTAGTATTTGGACCCTTTAGTGGCGGGGCGTCGATAATCAGGCCAACCTGTCGGCGGCTGACACCCTCTGCTTTTATTCGTTGCAATGCTGCCTTGCCAATAAAGTTGGCGTCCATGTCAAGATTGACCAGGCGATCGAGACCGAGCTCAAACGGATTGGTGTGGATGTCAGCGTCGGCATGGTAAGACAACATCCCGCCCTCGATGCGCCGAATGGAAGATGTGTGCCCGGGCTTCAATCCCATCGGCTCGCCCGCGGCCATGATCTTCTCCCATAGCTCGTCGCCGCGAGTGCCATCGCGCAGATACAGCTCGTATCCCAGTTCACTCGACCAGCCAGTGCGTGAGACGATCAACGGAATCCCGTCGAGGTCGAGCTCGCGCAACCAGTAGTAGCGCAGGTCTGCAATCGTTTGGCCGAACAGCGCCTGCATCACATCGCCGGAGCGGGGGCCCTGCAACTGCAGCGGCGATACATCCGGCTCGCGAATAGTCACATCCATGCCGGCGTTGACCGCAACCCCCTGAGCCCACAACAAAATGTCGCTGTCGGCAAGCGAGATCCAGAAGTGGTTCTCGGCCAGTCGCAGCAGCACCGGATCGTTTAACAGCCCACCATCGGCATTGGTGATCAGGATGTACTTGCATTGACCGACCGCCATCTGCGACAGATCGCGGGGCGTCAACAGCTGAGTGAACCGGGCGGCGTCGGGGCCGGTGATCTCTACCTGCCGTTCGACTGCGACATCGCACAGAATCGCCTCATTGACGAGATTCCAGAAATTCTGTTCTGGATCGCCAAAGTCGCGCGGAATGTACATGTGGTTGTAGACGGAAAACGCTTTCGCACCCCAGCGCACGGTGGCGGCGAAGTAGGGTGATTTGCGAATTTGCGTGCCGAAGCCGAAATCATCTGGTTGTGGCATAGCTTAGCCTGGCGTGTTCTTGAAGGGCGAGCATTTCGCGCAGTGTAGCGGACGGCTTGGGGCGACGCTGTCAACAAATATTTGCGGTTCCAGTCGTGATCAGCAAACTGTATCGTATCCGGATTGTTCTTTGAGAATCCCATGAACGACACATCCGCCAATCCGTTGCGATCCAACTTCAGAGCCCAGCCGTTCTGGAACCCGACTCACATTCCGGCCCATGAGGTTGGGCAGCCTATCGCGCGGATGGATTTGAATGAATGTCCGTTCCCGCCGTCGCCGAAAGTAATCGCTGCCATCACGGCGGCCGCCAGCGGCCTGAATCGCTACCCCGATGGTACCTGCCCGACACTGACCCAGGTGCTCTCGAAACGACTCGATGTGCCCGCAGAACAGCTGTGTTACGGCGGCGGCAGCACCCAGTTGCTGACGTCTATCGCCGAAATCTCGGTCGCCCCGGGTGATGAGCTGCTGTCACCTGAACTCATCTGGAGGCGTTTCTCCGGTGTGTTCAATGTGGTGGCCGCCAGGCATGTCAGCGTACCCAATCGCCCCGATGGCGGGATCGATATCGAGCCACTACTGGCGGCGATCAGCAACCAGACGCGGCTTTTGGTGGTGCTGACGCCAAACAACCCGACGGGCATGATGCTCTCGCCAGCGGAACTCCTTCGGCTGGCCGAACAGACACCTGATAACGTTCTGTTGTTCATCGATGAGGCCTATTTCGAATTTGCCGCTCATGCCGGTGGGGCCGATGCGGTAGAAATACTAAAAAACCGCAAAGGGCCCTGGGTTGTCACGCGAACGTTTTCCAAAGCCTATGCACTGGCCGGTCTGCGCCTGGGCTACGCGGTTTGCAGCAGCGAGGAAATCGCCAACGCGCTGCGGCTGGTGACCAGCACCTTTAATCTCACCGGGGTTGCGGAAGCTGCCGTGCTCGCGGCGCTCGAAGATACCGACTACACCAAT
>CAZYDV010000078.1:0-20449 GCA_964646405.1 uncultured Granulosicoccaceae bacterium
TGAGACATGATGACAGCCAACCGACCCAAACTGGACAGCCTGCTGCTGCGCAAATCGCTGGGATGTTTCCCTACCGGCGTAATGGTCGCTGCTACGCTGGGCGAAAACGATGCGCCCGTCGGGATGACCATCAACTCTTTCAGCACGGTGTCACTGGAGCCACCACTGGTGCTGTGGAGTATTGCCCTGAACGCACCGAGCCTGAGCGCCTTTCGCAATCATCCGGGCTTTACGCTGAATATATTGTCGGATCAGCAGGAATCGATTTGCAAACAGTTCGCCCAACCCGCCCGCGACAAATTCCAGGGCATAGACTGGTATGCGGGTTACGAGGGCACGCCGATAATCAGGGGCTCACTGGGTGTGATTCAGTGCAGAACTTACAGAACCTATGAAGGCGGTGATCATGAGATATTTCTCGGTGAAGTAATCCACTTCGAGTCAACCGATCGAAAGCCGCTGGTTTTCCATGGCGGCCGGCTCACAGCGCTGGCCTGACGCCATTTAATGTATTGCCTGTTACCACTGTTTGCTGATCCGCTCAGGCGAGCAGACGGGTCGGATCACGAAACTCAGATGGCAATGGCTCACGGGTTATCTGTCCGCCCAGGGTAAGTGGCGTTTCTACTCCCATCATACGCAGCGCATACCAGTAGCCGGTTGCCGTTGAGGAGATCACGCGCTTACCCAGGCGTGCCTCCAGACCATCCACCATATCTGCGATACCGAGCGCCCCGCCGACGTGTAATATCGTATCGACATTGTTTGTGTTGACCTGGTCGAACGCCGCGTGAATCTTGTCCACCGGTACACCAATGATTTTGTCTGAAGTTTTAACTTGAAGCCAGGTGGTCTCTGGCACGTCAAATCCATGTGCGCGATAAAAGTTGCGCGCACTCTCGGAGTATTCTTCTGACATCGGCGAAATAAGACCAAGCCGTTTGGCACCGATGCAGTGAAGCGCTGCGACACAGGCATCGCCAGCGGTAACAATCGGGGTATCAGGCAATGCGGCTGCAAGAGCATCCCGATAGGCAATTTGCCGTTCTACCGACCACAGGCGCATTTCAACCGAGTTTGAGCACAGCACCATGTCCGGCCAGCAACCGCGCGCCTGGGGAATGGCTTCAACCATGGCTTCAGATACCTTGTCCTGTACGGAGATGTCGAAGCGATAGATCTGATTACTGATCCCTTCAGGGCGCAGCATTTCGAACTCCGGCTGCATATTCGAATTCTGCTGCGGAATCATAAGGGCCAGCACACCATCGGGACCAAATCTATCCGGCATTCAATTTCTCCTGTACCGAACGCGGTGAGCAACTACCACATAACGGAACTTTTGCAGTACACCAATCGGCTGTGATTGGTCAGTAGAATTACTGGAGTTCAGCTCTGTACTTCACCTGGCCGGGCATCACTGGTACGGGCAGCGTTCGCATTGTTTTCCATTACCTGGCAGACCACAGAAGCATCGAGATGATCGAGCCCCTGTGCCGCGGCAGCAAAATACTGCTGGAGTGCCACCTGGTAGAGCGGCAGCGGGCAACGCAGACTCGCCGCATGTTCCGATACTATAGCGGAATCCTTAAGCGGAACAGACATGTTCATGCCTACTGTGGCGTAGTCTTCGCTGGCCATCATCGCGCCGCGCACCTCAAACATCGCCGAGCTCGATCCGCTTCCCGAAATGACCTCATGGAACATGGCAGGGTCGAGCCCGGATTTGATGGCGAGCACCATCGCTTCAGCGGCTACTGTGTTGTGAACGAGATTCAGTATATTTCCACAAATCTTGGTTTTACTGCCATTGCCAAACTCGCCCACATAGTGTGTTTTGCCACAGGTGTGCTCCAGTACAGGCTTCAACCACTCGTAGTCGGACTGCTCCCCACTGAAAAACGTAGTGAGCTTTTTGTTCAAAGCCATTATGCGATTTCCACTCCCTGATAAGCCGCCTCTCTACGGCAAACACATTATCACGGGGCGATTTGCTATATCAACGATTATCGATAATTCTTATGCTGCCCATCATCTATTCTTATGTCGTTGATAGCGCACCATCGGCGGTGATACTCTGAACGGTCAGATCAGGGTATTTGCCTCAGCACCGGCAATAGTTAGCGGCAGCCTTCAGCCCCATTGCGAGTTTGAGCTCTTTGTCGCCCTCCGCCATCAACCAAACATTAAAGATTATGCAATTTAGATTTGCTGGCTACCAGGGAGACAGGTCGGTCCACACACGGGCAGGCAGGGTTCTCTGCGAACAGATTCAGCAGGCAAGTGATGGATCCGTGCAGGTCTCATTTGAAGAAGACATCGTGTCCAGCGGTCATAAGGCTGCAGATCTGCTCGACAAAACAGAGAGCGGAGAAATCGACGGGTGCTATTTCTCGTCAAGCTATCTCGCTGATCGCGTACCCGAACTTGGATTATTCGACCAGCACTTCGTCGTACCCGACAGAAACCATGCCTATGCCGTACTCGATGGCGCACTGGGCCAGCGGCTGAAACAGGAAATGGAGCTTCAAACCGGTTTCAGTATTTTGGCGTATTGGGACAATGGCGTCAGAAACATCTCCAATGGCATCAAACCCATCCGATCCCCGGGAGATTGCACCAATCTTAGAATTCGAACACTGGCAAACGACAACCATCAGCGCGTGTTCAGGTCGTTGGGATTTACACCATTCAAAATTGATGTCAGGGATTTACCCGCGGCGGTAACCAACGGGACGGTAGATGCACAGGAAAATCCACTCACCAATACCTACAATTTCAGCATTCACGAGACACACAAATACATCACGCTAACCAGACACTTGCTCGGTGTCGCATTGTTGCTAGTTAATAAAAAGGCGGCACAGTCGTGGCCTGAATCATTTAAAAAAATTGTTCAGGATGCAGCAGCGCAAGCAACCCGCCAACAAAGGCTATTCGCCGCAGACGAGGACAGCACCTGCACGGCTGCACTGCAATCAGCGGGTTGTGAGATGATCGAATTGTCCGAAGCTGAACGAATGGCCTTTCGCAAAGCGACCGAAGCAGAAGTGAATGTGACCCGCACTCAATTCAGCAATGAATTCATCGATCTGTTCGAAAGTGATCTCGCCAGCGTCGACCGCTAGCCCGAGCTAATCATGAAGGGGCAAGTGCTGCTACACCCAGTTCGTTTGCCAGCTCGTCCAGGCGCTTGCGCAAGGCTGGCGCAACCGGTATCCCGTGGTCACTTCGCTGCCGGGTAATCGCCGCCAGGCGTTCTCCAGGCAAACGAATTTCATCATAGCCCGGCAGCAGCGCCGACGACTTCATCTGCTCCCATACCTCGTCAATCTCCTGCTTGAATTTGGCAACGTCGGTAAAAGCCTTGATATCCAGCGCAATAACAAACTGGCCGGTATTGGTGACCGATTCGCTATCGGCATTAAAATCCACCACATTGCGCCCAAAGCTCGCGCCATTCAACGTACCCGCCAGAATGCCGAATATCAGCGACAAGCCATAGCCTTTCGGGCCACCGATCGGCAACAGGAAACCCTCACCAGAACGAGTTGGGTCAGTTAGTGGCCGACCCTGACGATCTATCATCCAGCCTTCAGGCATCGTTTCGCCACGCTGTGCTGCCGTTTTCACTTTGCCGTAGGCGGCAACCGTCGTCGCCATATCAAGAACGACAGGCGGGTTGTTGGCCGAGGGAATCGCCACGGCTATCGGGTTAGTGCTAAGTAACATTTCGGTTCCGCCCCACGGCGGCAGGTGATTTGCGCTACCGACCGCAACGTACAATCCAATCATGTCCTTCTTCAATGGCATCATCGCGTAAAGTGACGCCGGCCCGGCGTGATTCGAAAATCGTGAGCCTACCCAGGCCACGCCGGTTTTAGCAGCCTTTTGCATGGCAAGCTCGGTGGCGTAACTCATGACCAGATGGCCCAGTGCATTGTCGCCATCAACCAATGCGGTTGCCGTACGCTCCTCGATGATTTTTATATCGGGAGAAATATTGATACCGCCAGCCCGAATCCGATTTATATACTGGGGAAGACGAAAAACCCCGTGACCATCCTGCCCGATCAGATCCGCCCTGGCCATTAGCCCGGCTGTTTTTAAGGCATCCGATTCAGAAATCCCCACAGCACCCAGACAACCGGCTATAAAATGGAGAAGCGCATCGAACGTGGTTTTGTCGCTCGTCGAATTCACAAATGGCAGCCCGCGTTGTAGTTAAATTGATTGTGGCAGTTTTCGCCGCCGCTGACCAACAATTATCAAGGCCGGGACGCTGCGCGTAAGGTGGCCCGATTATTCGGCAATAGCGATCGTCGGAACAGTGCGCGGCGCGACATTCGAACCTTGATTCTGTTAAACTGGGTCACCTCAATCACGTTTCTTCCCATGCGTCTTCGTCAATTACGCTTCCTGGTAGCCGTGGTAGAAGAAGGATCATTTACCGCAGCAGCAACACGGGTACACGCCACACAGCCAGGTGTCAGCGCCCAGATAAAATTACTGGAAGAAAGCCTCAATACCAAACTTTTCGAACGATCTGCAGCCGGTGTAGTACCCACGGCCACTGGCAAGCTTGTGTACCAGCGGGCAACCCGGGTGCTGCGAGAAACCACCGCTATCGTCTCCGATGTAAACGCATTGCAGGGGACAGTCACCGGCACCGTATCTGCCGGTTTAATGCCAACCACCACCCGGTCCGTCGCTGCATCGGTACTAAAGACATTCGCCACCCGCTATCCGAACATTGAGGTAAAGATAGAAGAGGCCTACAGCGCGCAGCTTAGCGAGGGTGTGCGAACCGGCAGGCTGGATTTTGCCGTCGTCCCGCCATCATCCACAGACGCCGGTCTACGTACGCTGCAAATCGCTACCGACCCTGAAGTATTTGTCACTGCCGTAAACGATAAAAGGCCACATCTGTCCCCGGTTGACTTAACCACCGAAGCACCACTCAAACTGGTGCTTCCCGGCCCACAGAACGCGCGAAGAGCCAGCATCGAAACTGCCATACGAAACTACAACATCCCGGTTGACCGAATAATGGAGCTCGATGCGATGATGGCAACCCTTGATCTGGTCGCCAAAAGTGACTGGACAACCATTCTTCCAGGCTGTCTGGTTATAGATGATATATCCGCACAGAGCCGACACCTCCATCCCGTTCAGCATCCGGCTATGTCACTGAACTATGTACTGATAGAACAGGCATCGAAAACTCTGTCTCCGGCAGCTCAGCTTTTCTGCGAAGCAATGCAAACAGAACTCACGGCTGTCTGCGATAAATGCCAATCCGTATTTGCTCCGGATCTTTAGCAAATGAAAAAGCGATCGCGTCGGTCGCAAGGTGTATTTTCGTAGTATTTTCGTTATCCTTCGCTTACTTAAACTTTAAAAAAAGGCCACCTGACAATGATTGATCTCTACACCTGGACCACCCCCAACGGACGCAAAGTATCGATCTTGCTTGAAGAACTGGCTATCGAATACAACGTCCATTCGATCGACATATCAAAGGACGAGCAATTCGCCCCCGATTTTCTGGCCATCGCCCCCAACAACCGTATCCCGGCTATCGTCGATCACGAAACCGGTATTTCGATGATGGAGTCAGGCGCGATCATGCAGTACCTGGCGGAGAAAACAGGAAAACTCCTATCAGACGATTTTGCCACTCGCTGGAAAACACTCGAATGGCTTAACTGGCAAATGGGTGGGCTCGGCCCGATGGCAGGCCAGACGCATCACTTTGTAAAATACAACCCGGGCAAATCCCAGTACGCAGAAGACCGCTACCAAAACGAAACCAAACGTCTATACGGCGTACTGGAAAAGCAACTTGAAGGTCGAGATTACATTGCCGGCGAATACTCCATTGCGGATATTGCCTGCTGGCCCTGGATTTCCCGTTTCGAATGGCAGGGAATCGATGTAACCGAATACAAAAATATCACGCGCTGGTACCGGGCTATTGCGGAGCGCCCGGCAGTGCAAAAAGGCTATCAGATTCCCAAATACGTTACTGACGTTCCGATGATATAGCGGGATACACGGGCCGAGACGATCGACTGCACATGTAGTCGATCGCACCGTAACGCCCTCTGTCGAGGACAGCCCGAGCGGGTCGGGTCAGATAGGTCACACCTTCATCAAGGTATCAGTAGCGTCGAACCCGTAGTCACTCCAGCCTCAAATCCTTCATGCACCGCTACGATCTCGGACAGCGGCCTTTTTTGACCTATCTCTACTGTTAATGCACTGTTTTTTATCAGATCAAATACTGCACTTGAGGAATGCACCAGATCCTCACGGGTGGCGACGTAGTTTGCCAGTGTCGGACGACAGAAATACAACGAGCCACCATGCTGAAGCGTGGATGGCTTTACAGCTGGTGCTTCCCCGGTTGTGGCGCCAAACGAGATGAAATAGCCGCGTGGCGCCAATGACGCCAGCGATGCCTCAAAAGAAGCCTTACCTACAGAATCAAATACCACCGACACACCCTCACCGTCTGTCAGTTCTTTTACCCGCTCGGCGATATTCCCGCTTTGTCTGTCGATGGCATCGCTGTAACCATGATTGAGTATTGCCTTACAGTTATCCGCACCGGACGTCACACCAATCATTCGAGCACCAATGTGTTTACCCCACTGCCCGGCCAGATGTCCGACACCGCCGGACGCCGCGTGGAATAGAACATTCTCACCGGCTTTGACCGGATAGGTTCTGCACATCAGATACTCCACGGTCATGCCTTTCATCAACACAGCGGCTGCCACTTCATCGCTAATGCCGTCGGGTATCCTGATCATACGAGTGGCTGGCGCATTGCGGTGTTGCGCGTACGCACCGAGTACCGGGCCATAAACAACCCGATCACCTACCGACAAATCATTCACATCCGGCCCAACCGCAGTAATCTTTCCAGCCGCCTCCAGACCCAGAGGCGAAGGCAGTTCCAGAGGATAGGCGCCGGACCTTTGATAGACATCCATGTAGTTCAGGCCAATCACTGATTGCTCAATCGTGACCTCACCTGAACCGGGAGGTTGCAGATCAACGGAAGCCATTTGCATGACCGATGCCGGCCCCTGTTCACTCAATAGTATGGCGTTGGTTTTCATGTATTGATCCTGGAATATTGGTCGTTAGTTATTTATTTGTTGTGCAGAAACGGCACCATTGTCTGTTTGGGGGCGATTTCCAGATGCGCGACCAGTGCAGCGCTTGCACTCCGACTGGAAATGGTAACAATGGATCCTGAAACCCGGTCTGCAAACACTGGCCTTTCCATCGGCTAGAATAGAAGTTCAGGCAGGTAACTGGCGATTTGAGGGAACAAGACGATCGATACAATCCCTAACAGCATAATTATCCAGTACGGCACTGAACTTCTAAATATCTGACTGACGCTGACGGTTGAATCCTGAATCGACGCCTTGACGGTATAGACCAGTAAACCGAACGGCGGCGTGAGCAGACCCGCTTCAATCGCCAGAATCCCGATGACTGCAAAGGATATACGGTCAAAGCCGAGTGCTGTGGCGAGCGGCTCGAAAATCGGAACGGTGAGCAGCATGATGGAAATGGAATCTATCACCATGCCCAGAAGAAACCAGACCAGGACAATCAGCGCCAGAATAGTGTATGGCGATAATCCGGAACTGAGAAAGAAGTCCTGAATAGCGGTGGTAACACCGGTCATGGCTAAAGTACGGGAGTACAGCGCCGCGGCAAGCAAAAGCACCAGTATCGGCGCTGCTGTTTTACCCACAGAAAATATCGCCTCCAGCAACTGCTTTTTTCGCATACCCTTGGCAAACGCGAACAACAGTGCCAGCGCGGCACCGGCACCAGCACCTTCAGTGGGTGTAAAAATACCGAACCAGATGCCACCCAGTACCCCACAAATGATGAAGGCCATACCGAAGATGCTAAACAGCACCTGCATACGGCCAGCCTCATCGCCGGCGGAATATTCCGTTTCCAGCGGTGATTTCCGGCCCTCATCTTCACCCACCAGCTCAGGGCGCAGCACCGCCGATCCGATAATGTAGAGCATGTAGAGCGTGGCTAACAAAATGCCCGGCAATATACCGGCGAGAAACAACTGCCCTATCGACTGTTCGGTAAGGATGCCCCAGACAATCATCAATACACTGGGCGGAATTAGCATCCCCAGGCAACTCGACCCGGCAATGGCGCCGAGTGCGAAACCTTTGTGATAGCCAAGCGCCTTCATTTCAGGATACGCAATCCGGGAAAATGCCGCAGCCGAAGCGATGGACACACCGGTCACGAAGGAGAAAATCGTATTGCCCACGACGGTAGCCACTGCCAGCCTGCCCGGCAGTGCTCTCAAACCACGGTTAATGGACTGGTAAATATCGGTGATGGCACCGGATCGGCCGATAAACTCCCCCATCAGCATAAACAACGGGATAACGGCAAAGGTAAAGTCACGCATTGCCTCGGCGGCCGTACTGGCAAGAGTCGCCTCGACGATACGCCACTTGCCCGTTACAAGATAAATCCCGACGACGCTGGTCATGCCCAGCGCCACGACCACATGAACGCCCAGCAGCACGAGCGCAAACAACATAACAACAATTATCGATGCAGTACTGAAATCAAACATTTCGGCGCACTTTCAGGCCAGTCGAAACCATGCTTTGCGACAGGATGGACAACAATCTGATGTTAGCGAGGGGCATGTTGCCTGGGAGCCTGTCCGAGAATGAGGGTCGTCGCCAGAAATTGAGATTTTTGTGCGGGGCGCGTAGCCACAGCTATCGCGATCGATTGAGGCGAATAGTCATTGATATTTAACGAAATCGATCGCAATAGCTGGCCAAAATATCGCTTTCGCAGTAGATCATTCATTCTCGGTCAGGCTCCTAGGAGCTTGTCCGAGAAAGAGGGTCGTAGCGAGAAAGTGAGATTTTGAGGCAGATATTTCGATCGATTGAGGCGAATAGTCATTCCTATTTAACGAAATCGATCGCAATAGCTGGCCAAAATATCGCTTTCGCAGTAGATCATTCATTCTCGGACAGGCTCCTATAGATCCAGATCGGATACTTCAAGCTTGAAGGCTTCAATAGCAGCCAGCGCGAAGTAGTTGATCACCGCCAGGCCACTGCCGATCAAAATAGTAAAACGGGCAGGCCACACGGGTACACGCAATGCACCCTCACCATCGAATTCCCCGTTGGCGAAAGAACGCAATGCCGGGCCGATAGCCCCCTTGAACAGAAAGGCAAAAAACAATGCGCCCAGTAGAAACCCGAACACCGCAAGCACCCGGCGTGTATTGGCGCCGAAATAGTTGATCAGAAAATCGGCACCGAGCATTGAACGACTGCGAACAGCGAATCCAACTTGTAGAAAAACAATAATGACGACCGAATTGGCGATTATCTCCTTGGTACCCTGCAAAGGGTAATTCAGGGTGCGACAAATGATATCGGCTAGTGTTATGAAACACAAAACAAACGCCCAGAAAGCAGCCAGTATCATCAGCGCTTTTGTAATTCGATCCGTTATTTTAATCAAATACATAAATAGCTATATAGTCGTAGGCAGCTCAAACGCGACGAGGCGAAGGCACGGGGCAGGACACCCCGTACCTCTTTTACAACTACAGCAAACGTTATTCTATCGCGTAGCGAACCGGCCACTCGTAGCCGTTCTTCTCTGCTGCCTCAAGCGTCAGTTTCAACACGTCGGACGCCGGCAAACCTTGCCCGTCAAGTTCCTTAGCCATCTTCTGTGGCCATTCGGCCAGAGAATTCGCCCAGTCTGCGCGAACAGCCGGATCTATCTCGTTGACAGTAATCAGATCGCGCAGCGTATCAACGTCTTTGGCATAACGCTCTTTGTTGACGATACCAGTCTGTTCTTCGAAGTCCTTACCCACTTCGACGATGATCTCCTGAACGTCCGCAGGCAACTCATTGAACGTATCCATATTCATGGTTAACCCGTGCCAGGTGATAGAACCAAAACCAATAAGCGTGTAGAACGGACCCGGCTCGTGCAACTTAAGATTTACCCACGCGCTGGGAAACATGATCCAGCCTTCGTAGACGTTGGTTTTCATTTCGGTATAGGCGGTAGCCAGTGAACTTTGCACAGGCGTTACCCCACCGTACTCCAGCCAGTTCAGGTTAAGGCCGGCACCTGCAATTTTCTGCCCCTTCAGATCCGAGAGGTTTTCCCACGCAAAGCTGGTTCCGAGGTTGTAGCCGCCGTCTGCTATGCGCGCCAAAAGCTTTTGATTGAACTTGTCTTCGAAGACATTCTGCAGATAGGGAACCTGGGCATAAACATCCTGTGCGGTTTTCAGGCTTACCGTCGGGTCCATGGTACCAAACGGCAGCATTACCTGAAACGCATGAAGTGGCAGGTTAGACGCCTCGAAACACATGCACATACCGCCTATATCAATAATGCCATCCTGCACACCCTCAAGCACCTCGGTTACCTTGACAATACTGCCTGAATAACCCTCTACAAAATTGACAGTATGTTCCGTTCTATCGGCAACGCGCTTTTCGACTTCTTTCTGGAAATAGCTTTGCATCAAGCCCGCATAGACCACACCCGGCGGGTGTCCTGACCCGATTCGCAATGTAATGTCATCTGCCTGCAATGGCGCTGATGCCAGTCCGGCCAACAGGCCAGACAACACCAGTGAAGTTCGCATTTTTTTTAACATGGATCCTCCTCCTAAATTACCTTGAAAAAACGGATGGTTTTTTATTGCATGGCTAACCGTCAGTTTCCTGCAATCGAATACTATCCGGAAGTGCCAATGGTTCGTTTGGACTTTCTTTGATGAACTCAACAGTCGTGAAAAGCAAGTCGGTATCGCCGACATTTTTTACCGCATGAGTAAAACTCTCCCCCTTGGGAAACTGGAAATGTTTTGTCTCTCCCGGATAATGAATGACATCCTGAACCCGCCCGTCGTCGTACCAGCCCCGGGCTTTGCCGTGTGAGTGACAGGACCAGAAATAGTGCAGAACATGTTTGTGGAAATGGCATCGCACACCCGGTGCAAGGTGTAAATGCCATACGCGCACCAGATCAGTCTCAGAGACGAGTACACTACCTACAATGCCGTTGTCACCAGCCTGGTCAAACTCTGCCTGAAGCTCCGCTGGCCAATGGGCCCTGGGATTATCACCAGTAGCCGGCGACTCAATCAGTTGTGGTTGTCCCATTTAGACCCTCCAGTTCATAAGCTTCCAGTACTTTGTTTCTGATAAAAAAACTTAAGCCGCGAATTGAAACGCTAGCGTGAACTCACAGCGCCACCGGTCAACCCGATCTCTCAGCCATTGGCATTGCTAAGTTGACGGCTGCTCGTATTCGCCCGAATCGAGCTGAGCAATCTACGCTGAAGCGACTTGCTGCCTTGGTCATCTGGACACAGCCTTTAACTGTTGCTGCGCACCACGCGCTCTGACGACCACTTTGATAGCATCATCGACTCTTTCACGCGCGTAACGCAGCGCTTCCGGCAAATCATCGAGTGCAAAAGTGTGAGTATGTATTAACGAGGCATCGAACCGTTTCTCAGCCATGAATGCCATAGCCCGGTGAGTGGCGCTTTTTCCCTCGCCGCGTATGCCGTACAGGTACATGTTGTTTTTCACGACATGCGGCAAATCGATGGTAGCGGGATCATGGGGAAAAGCTGCCAGGCAGATTTTTCCACCGCGATTTGTCATGTGTATGGCATCGTTGATCGCCACCTCACTGCCGGCGCACTCCACGACGTAGTCGACTCCCTGAGCGCCGGCAATTTCCTTGACCGCACTGACGACATCTGTATTTTTCACATTGATTACATGATCGGCACCGAGCGTCTTACCGATTTCAAGTCGTGAGTCGCGCGTGCCGGTGAGTATCACAGGCGAAGCACCAAGCGACTTGGCCACTGCAACTGCCAGCAAACCGATCGGACCGGGCCCGGTTACCACAACACTCTCTCCGGCCACCAGACCACCGAGCTCTGTGAGGCCGTACATCGAAGTACCCGCTGTAACAACCAGTGTCGCCTCTTCGTCGGACATGTCGTCCGGGACCTTGATCACGGTGTTGATGTGGTTTACCGCGTATTCGGTAAAACCACCGTCAGTAGTAAATCCGTTGGCCCGATGATTTTTCTTGACATCACCGTAGTTCTGGCCGTAATTGAGACAGGATGTATACATACCCTGCCGACAACGCTTGCACTGGCCGCAACCCGCATGGATTTCTACCGTTACCCGATCGCCGATTGCAAATTCATCGACGCCTTCACCCAGTGCAGCAACGGTACCCATGTACTCGTGACCGGGCGTGAAATTTTTGTTGAATGGCGGACCACCTTCTATTAGAGCCGGTGTCCCGTAATGAATGATCTCGAGATCGGTCGCGCAAATGGCCACAGCGTCGATTCTGATCAATATTTCCGCCTGTGATGGCACAGGAACCGGCTTTTCAACCTGAACCAGTTCATCCGGGTCACCAATTACCCACGCCTTCATGGTGTCTGGAACGGGCATTTTGGCTGACGTGGTAACGCCGGGATTGTTTTCCATGGTCAAATCTCGTTCATGCGCGTCACCTGCCGAGTAGGCGTTGACACCTGATTCTTGTAAATTCCTCTCGAAGAAGCCTATTTCAACCGGCCAGTCTATGTCAATAATTATCGATAATCGTTGATCGATTATTCAACCGTTCTCGATTTCAGGATATGATTGCGAACTGACTCAGGAACTCTAATTCATGCCGTCTGCCACCCCTTTACCGCGCGCCTCCCTGTCCCAACAAATACGCGACCAGCTACTCGATCGGATAATGAGCGGTGCACTTGGGCCCGGAGCACGTCTGATTGAACTGAAAATCGCGGCGGAGTTCTCCACCAGCCAGGCGCCAGTTCGCGAGGCGCTGCGCGAACTCGAAACTATGGGCGTGATAGAAACGCTGCCGAACAAAGGCGCGCGCGTCAGGACAGTCACCGATGAAGAACTGCGCCAGATGTATGATGTCAGGGCGCAACTGGAATCCTACGGCACGCAACTGGCCACCGAGCGGCGCGCGCAGCTGAAGTCGAGCCTGAAATCGATGGTCACGGCAATGCGGAAAGCCGCTCGCGAAGAAGACTCCACGGCATTTGCCAATCACAACTCAAGCTTTCACCGCATCATCATTGAAAACAGTGGCAACACCATTCTGCTTGAGCTTTGGGAGAACCTTAATGTGCAGACCCGCACTATGACCAACGTCACCCGAAGCCGGCGCAACCTGATGGAACTGGCTGACTCTCATTTACCGATAATCGACGCCATTTCCTCAGGTGACGAAAATCTTGCGCACACCCTTGCCAAAGAACATGTTTTATCAAATCGTCCCATTGTGGAAAGTGACTCTACCAATTGATTTTTGGATCCAATAGCCAGAGCTAGCCTTACAATGAAAAAAGATCAAGATGGTCGAGCCCAATCTCTGGTGCGGCCGAACGTGTATCAGTTTCAATTGGGCAATGCGATCGTAAGCAACCTGCTTGAGGGCCATGTCACGCGACAGGACCTGCATCCGTTTGTGGCAACCAATGCAACCGCCGAAGAAGTGGAGGCACTGGCAGACGAGCACCAGATCCCCTGCCCCGCGCTTGAACATAGCTTCACCACCACTGTTATCGAGATCGCCGGCAAAGTAATCGCCATCGATCCCGGCTTTGGTGAAAATTCGCCCATGCCAAGCGCCGGTTTCTTCACAAGGTCACTCGCCGCGAGCGGCTACAGCATAGAAGACATAGACATCGTACTGATAAGCCACAGCCACCCAGACCACATCGGCAACCTGATGACGGGCGGCAAGGCGACTTTCCCGAACGCCGAGATTGTTTACGGTCGCAAGGAATTCGAATACTGGCAGCAAGGCGAGAATATCGCCGAATTCCGCAAGCCAACGCTGGCGCTTTTCAACAAGGTGGCACTGCCGCTGGCCGAGCGCATTCGGTTTATCGAACCGGGTGACGTTGTTGTACCGGGCATCACCACAGTGGAGGCCTATGGCCATTCCGCTGGACATTTAGCGTTTCAAATTGAAAGTGAAGGCCAAAAGCTGATGATGTTAAACGATACCGTAGCCCACTATGTGGCCTCGTTCGCCCGACCAAACTGGGCATTTTCGATGGATGATGATCCAGATGCAGCAGCCGTCTCGCGAAGACGCATACTCAAGGTAGTATCGCAGGAAAAAATTCCTGTAATTGGCTTCCACCTGCCCTTTCCGTCGGTCGGATTCGTCGAGCCCCGCGGCACAGCATTCAACTATCGACCGGCTTCGTACCATTTTAATGTGTAAACACAACCAGCACGATGTTGAAAATCTATTGCACTCGGTCTGACCGTGCTGCATTGTGCCGGATATCGTCAAATCGAACTTAGCACGGCGGGTTGCAAACTGCCTGAATCAACTATGTTAATATTGGCGAGCCGTTAACCACTGCGCACCGTTAGGCTTTTAGTCGATTGACGCCATCGATTCCGAGCTCGCGAATCGGCCCACCGGCCACTACGCCACCAACGTCTCAATAAACGGCCGAACAGCCTCCACGCCACCCTGCTCCATCACTCGAATCGTCTCGGATCCCACCACCGCAATATCCGCTTTGCCGCGCAGAAAATCGACATCCTCTTTCGATTTCACACCAAAGCCCACGGCCAGTGGCAATCGTGTGCTGGCGCGGCATTGGTCCAGATATTGCGCGATTTCTTCAGAAAAGGCGGTGTCTTTGCCGGTGACACCTTTGCGCGCCACGCAATAGATGAAACCTGCGCTGTTCTGATCGAGAAACTGCATTCTGGGCGCTGGCGTGTTGGGTGTGAAAATATGAATAGGGGCCAGATTGGCGTTGTGCATGGCATCGAGATATTCCTGACCCTCGGATGGCGGCAGATCCGGGATGATGCAACCCTGTATGCCGATCGATTTGCAGGTATCGACAAAACTGGTCACGCCCTGACAGAACAGAATGTTGTAGTAGGTCATGAATAGGAAAGGTATGTCGAATTCGGCGGTGATACGCTCTGCCATCTTCAGGCTCTGATCGACGGTGGCGCCGGCTTTCAGCGCCTCTGCATTGGCTTTCAGGATGACCGGCCCGTCGGCCATTGGCTCGCTGAAGGGTATCTGCAATTCCATCAGATCGACGCCGGCTTTGACCATGTCTTCGATCACACGCAGTGAGTCATCGAAGCTGGGGTAGCCGAGTACAATATGCGTCATCAGCAGCAGGTCTTTTTTCTCGCGCGCGCTGCGAATGCTTTGTTCCAGTTGTGTGATTTGATCAGCCATTGGCCATCTCCCGTCGGTAGGCATCGGCTTTGTCGATAATGAAATCTCGCCATTTGGGATCGTGAATCGCGTCGGCGACGGTGAAAATGTCTTTGTCTGCACGGCCAGACATATTGATCAGGATGTTGTCGTCGGGTGACATCATTGGCGCCTCTTTGTAGGCCTGCGCGAATGCGTGTGACGATTCCAGTGCCGGTATCAATCCTTCATTGCGCACGGTCTTTTGCATGGCGGCAACGACGTCATAATCGGTGGCGGCTTCAAACCGTACCTGCCTGCTCTCGTGAAAGTGGCTTAAGATTGGCGACACGCCGACATAGTCGAGCCCGGCAGATACGCTGTGAGTATCCTGCATCTGCCCGTCGCGATCCTGCAGAAAGAAAGTCTTGTAACCCTGGGCCACACCAATACTGGCATCGTCGTAGGCGAGCCTTGCCGCATGTTCACCTGCACCTCTGCCACGGCCGCCCGCTTCCACCCCCACAAGTTCCACGGCATCGTCTTCCAGGAAGCCGCTGAAGATGCCCATCGCGTTCGAGCCACCGCCAACGCAGGCATAGACTTTCGATGGCAGCTTGCCAGTTCGCTCTAATATCTGCTCGCGCGCCTCGGTGCCAATGATTGATTGAAACCAGCTGACCATCTCCGGAAACGGATGCGGCCCGCAGGCGGTACCAAGCGCATAGTGGGTGTTGTCCATATTGGTTACCCAGTCGCGAAAGGCTTCGTTGATGGCATCCTTCAACGTTTGGCTGCCCTCGGTTACTGCCACGACTGTAGCACCCATTTGCTCCATCCAGAATACATTCGGGCGCTGGCGCGCGACGTCGTGTGCGCCCATATAAATGGTGCAATCAAAACCGAACTTGGCGGCCATGGTGGCGGTGGCGACACCGTGTTGCCCGGCACCGGTCTCGGCAATGACACGGGTTTTGCCCATGCGCCTGGTCAGCAGCCCCTGGCCCATCACGTTGTTGGCTTTGTGCGCGCCGGTGTGATTGAGATCTTCACGTTTTACATAAATGCTGGCACCACCGAGTTGCTCGCTGATGTTATCAAGCCGGGTGATCGGCGTGGCGCGGCAGGAGTAAGTTGACATCAGCTCCAGGTATTCTGACCAGAATGCCGGATCGTCCTTCGCCTCGTAGTAGGCGGTCTCCAGTTCGTCGAAGGTGGGGACCAGAATTTCGGGAATGAAGGCCCCGCCAAACTGACTGTAGTAACCACTGTTTTTCATGGATTTTAAACTTCCGTTGCGGCAGCAGTATCGGTGCGAGCCGGATAGAGTGTTTGTGAAAATTCGAATTGATCGGTGCGGCAGACGAGCTCGGTTATCAACGCGCTTTGATGTTCGCCAAAATGCAACTCGCGATGCACGCGCAACAGCGGCGAACCCATCGGCACGGCGAGACTCTTTGCCAACTGCTTGTCGGCCACGATGGCGAAGAACGTTTGCGAGGCCGATGTTGGCTCGAGAAAAAAGACCTCGCGCACCAGCGCTGATAGCGACACATTCGCCAGCCGATGTTTTTCCAGACCTTTAAAAAGATCGGCGTCAAAGCGCAGGGTCTCAAACATCACGGGGGCACCGTCGACCATCGCCCGCCGTTCGATCTTCAAGCGATCGGCATCACCATCGATCGATTCCAGCACTGGTCCGCTGACCAACTCCAAAGTCGCATCAAGCTCGCTTGCCTGCAGCGCGCTGCTGGTGCCGGCCAGCGAGAACAAGTCGATCGAGCGACCTGGCGGCAACACGTAGGTACCGGAACCGCGCCGCCGCTCCAGCCTGCCGGCGCGAACCAGCACGTCGGTCGCCTGGCGCACGGTCGGACGGCCGATGGCGTAGCGATCGGCAAAATCCGTCTCAGACGGAATACGCGAGGCGATCGCGTAGTGCCCGGCATCGATATCGGCGAGGATCTGGTCGGCGAGCTGCCGGTAAAGCGGCACCGGGGACTGTGTGTTCAGGGCCATGCGGATAGTGCGTGGAAAAATAAGCGGATCTGGCCTGCCATACTAGTGATCAAGTTGATAAGTTGTCAATACCAATTTAGTCGCTAATGCGGAGTTGATCGGCTGACTATCAGCCCGATCCAACACCAGCACGCCCCGGCGGACGGACACACGCCGCGACATCGGCTCATGCCTGTTTGGCGAAATCACTTCAGCGCCCAATTCCGGTCCGGCACCGGCGCCTGCCACAGCCATTTTTACCCAGATGGCCAGCCACCCTGCACCTGCCCGCAGACAGCAGAAACTCATGGCGACATCGCACAGAGGTTTTTCATTGCTATCCCGCGCCATGATCGGGCGATCGCGGGAGCGCTACTTGCATCAGCGATGTGACTATTGAGATGTCAGCGAGGGTGGCCACGGACCTGCCGCCAACTGGCACTTGCCTGACACATTCACCGCCAGAGATGTCGCATGCGATGATCGATCAGAGGGTGACAAGGAGTGATACATGGATGTTGATCTGCTGTACGACAAATCGCTGCAACTGGCAAAGACGATTTACCAGAACGCTGAAAAGGTCAATCTGGTATCCCGACAACGAGCACCATTTGCGGAGGCGGCCGCGGATCTTGCGCGCAGCGCCAACACCCTTGCCGATCAGGTCATTGAAATAACCGCTGCCAACCGCGACACCCTGGCCGGCTCGCGAACCATCCTCGACGACATGCACAATATGACGTCGGCGGTAGACCGGGGCACGGGCCTGGTTGACGATGTCGAAGAGGCCGTGCGCAACTTCGCCGCCTGTTTTATGAAAATTGAAATTCTGGCCGGCAAGATTTCATCGACGGCACAGAATATCGACATGGTGTCACTGGTGGCAAGAGTGGAGGCTGCCAGAGCGTCGGACATGGGCCGCAACTTCACCGTCGTTGCAAACGAAGTGAAACAACTGTCTGAAGAATCTGCCAGTCACGCTCAGGAGATTCGCCAGGCGATCGTCAAACTCAACAAGGCGGCTAACAAGATGTCTGCGCGCACCCGCGAGCTTCGCAATCATTTGGCGCGCGCCAGTGACAATGGCGGCGGCGCACGCAAACATCTACAGGAGATCTCGACGATCCTTGGCGAGGAGACAGGCTATGCCGCCACTACCCGTGAAGAGGCGACGCGTCAAAAGGATTCAATGGCACTGATCGATCAACACATGGGGGCGTTGTCACAAGGGGTGAGCTCATCGATCGCAGGTTCTGCTGCCAACATGGAACTGGTCGAGCGGGTGCTGCAGCTCATCGACCGGTCTGCTGACAGTGCTCGTACACCCACGCCTGCAAGCGTACCCGCCAATCGAGAGCTGTCACAGGCCGGCTCGATCGTTCAACAAGTCGGCAACAACGCAAAGGCTGTGAACGAGGCATCGGTCAATCGCAGCGACATTGCCGAACAGGCCATGCAACTGGCACAGGGTGCCGGCGAAACTGCGCAGGCCGGACATCAGCGGTTAGTGGACACCGAAGAGGCCGTCGATCGCGCGCTGACACTGGTAGAGCGCACCCTTGCGATTGTCGCCGATGTAGACGGTGTGAATAAACTGTTGGCCAATGCATCGGGCACTGTGGATCAAATGCGTGAGGGGTTTTCCGATATCGAACAGATGGCTGCACAAATCGGCGGTATCTCCGGCAAAACCAACGTCCTGGCGCTAAACGCATCAATCGAGGCGAGCCAGGCCGGCGAGGACGGCAACGGCTTTGCCGTCGTGGCTGCAGAGATCAATTATCTCGCCGCATCTGCCGGCGGCTTTGTCAATGAGATCGATCAGTTGGTACTGGAGCTATCAACGTTGACAGTCGGTTTTAACGATAACATCAACGCGCTGCGTCAGGCCGTGGAGCAACTGGCAAGTGACGGACTGAGAATCACTGAAGAGGCCAGCGAGCTGAATGACATTCTGCGCAAGACCAAACACGAAAGATCACAGATCCTGAAACTATTGGGAAGTCAGATTGACGCCATGACAGAGCTTGGCGAAAAATCCGCAGCACTCGGTAGCGATGCCAGAACAGCAGTTAAAGGCTCTGCACGTAATATCGAGTTGTGTGATTCGCTGCTGGACACACTCCGGCAACTCAACCTGCGCCATCAAGCCAGGGCTGCATAGCGCCAGGGTTGTGGCTCCAGTGCACTGGCGGCGATGGAACATCGGCGCGTGGTGGTTCAACTCAGATGACTTTCACGGTGTTGCTGCAATGCCTGCGCGCGGAAATCTTTTGGACTGATCCCCCGGGTGCGTTTGAAGGCGGTACTGAACGCAAAGGGATTGGCATAGCCGACCTTATCCGCGACAGTACCCACTGTTTCACCCGGCTGGCACAACAGATCCGCGGCCATCGCAAGGCGCCAGTTTTTCAGGAAGGTCATCGGGGTCTCGCCCACCAGTTGACTGAAACGTCGAGCAAACGAGGCGCGCGACGCACCCGCTTGACGCGCCAGCGTTTCAACGGTCCAGGCCCTGGTCGGGTCTTCGTGAATGAACTGCAGCGCACGGGCGATCACCGGATCATCCTGCGAACGCCACCAGGCCGGACAGTGATGATCCTGGGTGGCAAGCCAGGCGCGCAGTACAGCCGTCAACAGCAGATCGAGCAGGCGATCGAGAACGGCGCCCTGCCCGGGTCCGTCGTGCATCACTTCGCGCTCGAACAGCGTGATTAACGGTGAATCCCAATCGACTTTGTTCACCGACAATACTGGCGGCAACACCCGCAGCAGGCGATCGCTGACATCACTGGGACTCTCATAGGCGCCGACCAGAAATACGCATGGGCCAGCCGGGTCGTTACCCCAGGTGCGAACTCCGTGCATCATCTGCTGCTTTAACGAAACGCCCTCTGCATCGCAACAATTCTGACCGGGATCAACGAATACCTGCGGCACCGCCTCGGGTGAATCCGCCACGTTGTAGTGATCGGGTGCGCGCGTGACGGCGATATCGCCGGGCCCAAGCTCAACCGGCTGACCCACATCGGGCACGATCCACTGGGCGCCGGCTACGCCTGCAATCACGGTCAGCGCTGGACACACTGGAACCATGTGCGCACAATCGCCTGCGCGCTCACCAGTGCGT
>CAZYDV010000079.1:0-20384 GCA_964646405.1 uncultured Granulosicoccaceae bacterium
TGAGGCAATTGTGGGGGTTACGAAGCGGTATGGCGATCAGCCGGATGGTGTGGGGCGATGGCTGTGTCTGTCACGCAATCACGTCGATCGCTCGGCCGTATCCTGTATCGACACGCGCAGCATCGGATGGCGCAGGCGTCTTTAATGCGGTGCCGCCAGCCGCAGGTGGCGTGTCGCTCGGCTACCGCTAACGGCTATAATGAGTGATATTGAACCGTTGCTGTCGGGCGCAAATTGCCTTCGACACAGGACACTGAATGATCAAATACCCCGAAATCGACCCCGTCGCCATTTCGCTTGGCCCGGTTGCTATCCATTGGTACGGCCTGATGTATCTGGTCGGTTTTGTCGCCGCCTGGCTGCTGCTGAAGCATCGCGCGCGAAAACCCGGGTCCGGCTGGACCGTTGAAGAACTGGGCGATCTGGTGTTTTTCTGTGCGATCGGTGTGATCATCGGGGGCAGGCTGGGTTATCTCTTTTTCTATAATTTCGATCACTTCCTGTCGGATCCATTATCGATTGTGCGCATTTGGGAGGGCGGCATGGCCTTCCACGGAGGCTTTCTCGGTGTGGCGGCAATGATCTGGTTGTTCGCAAGAAAAACCGGGCGCACTTTTTTTCAGGTCGCCGATGTGGTTGCGCCTGTCTCGGCCATCGGCTTAGGCGCTGGCCGGATCGGCAATTTCATCAATGGCGAGCTGTGGGGCCGTACCACTGACGTGCCGTGGGGCATGGTTTTTCCGGGCGCCGGGCCCGACCCCCGTCACCCGTCCCAGCTCTACCAGTTTTTTCTCGAAGGCGTGGTACTGTTTCTCGCGGTCTGGATATATTCCCGCAAACCGCGTCCGGCGATGGCGGTCTCGGGTCTCTTTTTGTTGGTGTACGGGTTGTCCCGGTTCATCGTCGAATTCTTCCGCCAGCCCGACAGCCACCTGAATTTCGTTGCGTTCGACTGGATGACGCGCGGTCAGCAGCTCAGTATTCCCATGGTGCTGATTGGGGCGGGTATGATCTGGTGGGCCTACCGCCGCAACGCGGCCGCCGGGCAGCCGGTCGCTTGACCACTCATCCCGAGCAGCAGTATCTGGATCTGCTGCGACAGTTGATTGAGCACGGCGATGAGCGTGTCGATCGGACCGGAGTTGGCACGCGGGCCATCTTTGGCCACCAGATGCGGTTTGATCTGGCTGCCGGGTTTCCGCTGTTCACGACCAAGCAGGTATTCTGGAAAACCGCGTTCAGAGAGATGCTGTGGATGCTGGCCGGTGGGGACAACATTCGCGAGCTGCTGATGCAGAACGTCAGAATATGGACCGACTGGCCGCTGGCGCGCTACCGGCGCGAAACCGGTGATCCGATCAGCCAGCAGGATTTTGAAGCCAGAATACTGGCCGAACCTGAATTTGCGGCCACCTGGGGGGATCTGGGGCCAGTCTACGGCAAGCAATGGCGGTGCTGGAAAACAGCCGACGGACAAGAGATCGATCAGGTACAGCAGGTGATTGACGATCTGCGCAGCAATCCGACTTCCCGGCGGATATTGTGGGATGGCTGGAATGTCGGTGAATTATCGGCAATGGCTTTGCCGCCTTGCCACAAGCACTATCAGTTCTACGTCAATCAGACCCAGGGATCGCTGCACGGTGCAATGGTGCAGCGCAGTGCGGATTCGTTTCTGGGACTTGCCTGGAACATTGCCAATCTGGCGCTGATTACCCATTTGCTGGCGATACAAACGGGCTACCGGCCCGGTGAGATTGTCTGGTTCGGTATGGATGTACACCTGTATCTCAATCACATTGAGCAGGCCCGTGTGCAGCTTTCACGTCAGCCCAGAGCATTGCCGCAACTGGTCGTTGCCGACGGTGTGTCCTCGCTGTTCGACTATCGCATGGAGCATCTGCAGATAGAAGGCTACGATCCTCACCCCCATATTGCCGCTGACGTTGCCGTCTGACGCGTGATGTTGAAGCTGGAGAACCAATGAAACTCGAAGCCGTTGACTACACCGCTGACCATGCCGCAGAGGCTTTTGTCGAATCGTTGCGCAATACGGGTTTTGGGGTGCTGACCCATCATCCGATCCCGCAGCAGGTTGTCGATGATCTCTACACGCAGTGGAAAGCTTTTTTTTACGATGATGCGAAGCGTGATTATCTCTACAACGCCGACACCTACGATGGCTTTTTTCCCGCCGAGCAGGCCGAGGCCGCGAAGGGCAGGCTGACGCGAGATATCAAAGAGTATTTTCACTACTACCCGTGGGGGCAGTGTCCTGAGTCGCTGCGCGCCAGCCTGCAGCGGTATTACGATCTAGCCTGCGGACTCGCGTCAGAGTTGCTCACCTGGGTGGAACACTACAGCCCGCCGGAAGTGTCTGCGCGCTACGATGAGCCGCTGTCACAAATGATGCAAGGCAGTGAGCAATCCCTTCTGCGGGTACTGCACTATCCGCCGCTGGCCGGTGACGAATCGCCGGATGCCATTCGCGCCAGCGCACACGAGGATATCAACCTGCTGACGATCCTGCCGGCGGCGAACGAGCCAGGATTGCAGGTGCAGCTCAAGGATGGATCGTGGCTGGATGTGCCGTGTGATTTTGGCAACCTGATTGTCAATATCGGCGATATGTTGCAGGAGGCCTCGGGCGGGTATTTTCCATCCACCACGCACCGGGTGATCAATCCCGAGGGCATGCAGCAAAATCGATCGCGCATTTCGGTGCCTTTGTTTTTACACCCGCGGCCCGATGTGGTGCTCTCGCCACGCTACACCGCCGATGCCTATCTGGCCGAGCGACTGGCCGAATTACGCGTGGCGGCGAGCTGAGCGCAGCCATACCCCCACACCATCCTGCGATCGGGTGGATCAGCTTTTCAGCACTTCCAGCGGCAGTCCGAGGATCTGGTCTCCGGTGCTGGCCAGCAGATAGATGATGGCGATAAAACCACCGACCACCAACAGATACCACAGCACCGACACAATCTGTCCATAGCGATCCAGTGGCAGCAGCGTGCTGTGGTGTCGTGCGCGCCATTCAAATACTATTTCCAGACTGCCGATCAGCAGTAACAGGCCCAGCAGTGCCAGGCCAAAGGCGTAGCTGAGCACCACGCCGAGCAGTGCGCCGCCAACGCATAATACCAGACCCACAACACTGTGCATCGAAAAGGCGATGGATTTTAAAATGTGTCCGCCATCCAGCGGCAATATAGGCAGCAGGTTGAACAGATTCAGCAGTGCATTAAAGCCCGCCAGCCCTGCGAACAAGGGGTTGCCGGTTACATAGAACAGCACCAGTGAGCCAATCGATAAAAACAAACCATACACTGGCCCCATTATCGAGATCACGACATTCTGCCAGCGCGTGTTGAGTTTGTTCTCGCCAACGGCAAGGCCACCGACAAACGGGATCAGGTAGATGCCTTTGGTTTTCATGCCAAAGCGTTTCATTGCGCGTATATGGCCGTATTCGTGAATGACCAGACAGCCGATGAGCAGCAGTGCAAACTGAAACGAGAATAGCCACGAGTAGGCGGCGACGCTGGCGCCGACCAGCAGCACTTTTATTGCTTTGGCACTTTTTAACAGCTTCAGGCCCAGTGAGGCCAGCCCGATGATACTGAACTGCGTTCGCATCGGGATTTCCTGGTCGGGCGTGGTGTTCGCGAGATCAGCCGTGTCTGTGGTGCCTTGCTGCACAGGCTGGCCGTTGGCCGACAGGGTGTAGTCGAATTTGAACGGCATCCAGCTCAGGTTAAGATCAAGCTGGCACACAATGGGGCCTTGATTGCTCTGTAGCTCGAACTCGTGGCGAATTTGCTCAGGCGTGTCGGCGCTGGCATTGCGACCGGCCACCAGTTGGCCATTCCAGTAGAGCTGCTGCCAGCCGGCCATGTTGGCCTCAAGCCTTAGTGGCTCGCCAAGAAACTTTTCGTTGATCAGCTCCACGTCATTACCCTGGCTTTTGCATATTCTGAGATTCCGGTGTTTCGCTGCAATCTTAACGTTTTTACAGCGGCCAGTGTTCATCACTTCCCACGACGAACTGAGCACGGGTATAGTGCCGCAAACACTGAGCGGGAAACGGTTTTGAGAGTAGCGATGATGATGGCGATGGATCGTAATCGCCTGATCGGTGCCAATGGGGATATGCCCTGGCATATCTCCAGTGACCTTAAATACTTCAATCGCACCACCATGGGCAAGCCCATGATCATGGGGCGGGTGACTTACGATTCGATCGGTCGTGCGCTGCCGGGGCGCCATAGCATTGTTGTCACTCGCGACCGCCAGTGGCAGGCCGATGATGTTGAGGTGACGCATTCGATTGATCAGGCTTTCGAACTCGCTGCCGCACACACGGCAGAAGAAATGGTTGTGATCGGTGGTGCCAATCTGTGCGCGCAGGCGATGGAGCACACCGAACGGTTCTATCTAACCGTCATCGACCACGCATTTGAAGGTGATACCTGGCTCGACAGTTTCGATGAGAAAGACTGGATCGAGACATTGCGGGAGGATCACGATGAGCGCGCTGAGGGTGGCTACCGATTCTGCTATCGGGTGTTGACCCGCAAGGATTGAACGGCGCGCTTTAAGGGCACGAGACCGAAGTAATCCGGAAATCGGGCAGGCTGGCGGCACTCAGACTTTCGCCCCATACGCAGCCACTGTCCAGCGCGTGAATACCGGCTTGATGATGCAGGCCCAGTGCCGCCCAGTGGCCGAAGATGATTTCGGTATTAGCGGTGGGTCTGTCCGGTACATCGAACCAGGGCGCTAGATGTGATGGCTGGCTGCCGGGTGGGTCGGCACATTGATAATCGGGGCTGCCATCCAGTGTGCAGTAGCGCATCCGGGTCAGGCAGTTCACCGCGTAGCGAAGGCGATCGGGTGATTGGCGTGCTGAAGTCCAGCGCGTATCGGTATCGCCGTAGAGTTGTTCTAGCGCGCTCGATGGACTGCTCGATTGCAGCATCGATTCGATGTCACGTGCCAGCACTTGTGCCTCATCAATGGACCATCGCGGATGCAGGCCGGCGTGCACCATGGTGCAGTTGAGTTGAGCATCGTGATGCAACAGCGGGCGGTGGCGCAGCCAGTCGATCAATTCTGTGACATCGGGTGAGTCGAGTACCTGATCGAGTGTGCGGTCTTTGCCGCGTCGTGCCCGGATTCCGTAGTGCAGTGCGAGTAGATGAAAATCGTGATTGCCCAGTACGCAGATGGCGGCGTCGCCGAGTGAGCGGATGAAGTGCAAGGTTGCCAGTGATTCGGGGCCGCGGTTAACCAGATCACCAGCTATCCACAGTCTATCGGTCGTCGGGTCAAACTGCAGTTTATCGAGCAGCCGCTGAAAGGGCTCGAAGCAGCCCTGAATATCACCTACCGCGTAGATTGCCACGCCAGAACTGTTTCAGTGGAGGGTACGTGGCGTGGAGAGCAGAAATTCGGGAATCATGGCGTTGAACTGCTCGCCGTTCTCATCGACCATCTGATAACTGCCGCCCATCGTGCCCATTGGGGTTTCCAGAATGGTTCCGCTGGTGTACTGATAACCTTCGCCAGGTTTGATCACCGGTTGTTTGCCGACGACGCCATCGCCACGGACTTCCTGCTTCTTGCCGTTGCCGTGGGTGATGATCCAGTGTCTGGTCAGCAGTTGAGCCGGTGATTCCCCCTGGTTGAGAATGGTGACGGTGTAGGCAAAAACAAATCTATCCTCCTCCGGGTTGGAGTCCGCTTCGAGGTAGCGCGTTGCAACATCAACGGTGATTTGAGGCGGTTGTTCAGTCATTTTAAAAGTCTTGGTTAGCACCGCCCGGTGACGGAGCGCTGATCCATAAATGAAGTCCGAATCGGCTGGGTAGTCGCGATGCAACCGACGCTGCGATTCGAATCGAGGAGACAGAGTTTACCGCGACACCGGATCGATGGCGACTTGCGATAGCGCGATGAAGTCGCGCATGGTGAGCTGCTCTGCGCGCGCACCCGGATCGACGTTGGCAGCGTTAATCTGGTCTGCCGTCAGCGTCGACTTAAGATTGTTGCGCAAGGTTTTGCGTCGCTGTGCAAAAGCCGTTTTAACAAGCGTCGTGAATGTCTCCTGCATTTCCGGCGGCACATGGGGTTGCGCACGCGGGCGTAGATAGACAAAGCCCGACAGTACTTTTGGGGCAGGGTTGAAGCACTCGGCTGGCACCTCAAACAAGGCCTCGACATCGCAAAGATTCTGCACGATGAGCGATAGCTGACCATAGTGCCGGTCGCCTGCCGTCGCCGCCAGTCGCGCCACCACTTCCCATTGCAGCATAAAGTGCATATCGGTTATCAGCGGCAGTGATTCCAGTAGGCGAAAGATCAGCGGCGTGGCGATGTTGTAGGGCAGGTTGCCCACCAGTCGTAAGGGGGCCACGGATTGCAGGCTTGAAAAATCGAACTGGAGTGCATCGGCCTGTTGCAGTTCGAAATTTGGATAGCGACTAAATCGGGTCAGCAATAGTGGTATCAGGTCGCGATCAATTTCCAGTGCGATCAACGGCCGTTGGGATTTCACCAGTGCTTCGGTCAACGCGCCGCGACCTGGCCCTATTTCTACCAGCGTCGAATGCGGCTCGCCATCGTTTGTAATTCGGCTGGCAATTCGCTCGATAATGGATTCATCGACCAGAAAATTCTGTCCGAATCGCTTGCGTGCTCGCTCACGCCCGGCCATGACGCTGCCCGGCGAGATGAGCCGCCAGTTCGATCGCAGCGTTCAGGCTGCCGCCGGATGCGGTGCCGCTCGCGGCGAGATCCAGCGCGGTGCCGTGATCGACCGATGTTCTGATGATCGGTAGTCCGAGGGTGATGTTCACCGCTTGGCCAAAGCCGGCGTATTTCAACACCGGCAGGCCCTGGTCGTGATACATCGCCAGCACAGCGTCTGCATGATCCAGATGCCTTGGGGTAAACAGGGTGTCGGCCGGCAGAGGGCCTATGGCGTCGATATTGAGCGCTTGCGCCTGTGCGATAGCCGGTTCGATATGCTCGATCTCTTCGCGTCCGAGATGGCCCGATTCGCCGGCGTGCGGATTGAGTCCGCAGACGAGAATTTTCGGCTGCGCGATGCCAAACTGCGTGCGCAGATCGCGATCGAGAATCTTTAGACAGTTCAGCACCGCAGTGGTGCTAATGGCAGCGGACACGTCGGCCAGTGGCAAGTGGGTGGTGGCCAGTGCGACGCGCAAGGCATCGGCGGCGAGCATCATCAGTGGCGTTGCCTGAACCATCTCGGCGATGAATTCAGTGTGGCCACTAAAAGCCATGCCGGCGTCGTTGATGACGCCCTTGTGCACCGGTGCTGTGACCATGGCATCGAACTCCCCGTCACGGCAGCCTGCTACCGCGCGACGGATGGTATCGATTACGTAGCGCGAATTGGCGGGGTTCAGGACGCCGGCAGTCACCGGGGTAGCCAGCGGCTGGTGCAGCACCTGCAGTGCTGTGCACTCCCGATTATCAACCGATGGCGAGTAATCGATTATTTCTCGATCGATGTTGAGCACTCGCGCGCGAGCGCGCAGCATGTCGGCGTCAGCGATGACGATTTCACGTGCACTGGATTGTGTGACGCGCGCGAGTAAGAGGTCCGGTCCTATACCCGCCGGCTCGCCGGCGGTGATGGCGAGAGTCGAGCGCTGTCGGGTCACTGAAAGTTTTTGCCAAAGCCACGCAGCTCGACATAGGCACTGTCGCGCAGGCGTTGCAGCCACTCCTGAAATTGTTCTTCGGCGCGCGTTTGGCGCAGCTGCTGGCGGGCGCGCTCTGTGGCGTTTTCATCGCCCGCACTGTCGCTGTATTCGCGATCGAGCACTTCCATTAGGTGCCAGCCAAATTGGGTCTGAAAGGGCTGCGTTACCTCGTTAAGCTTTGCCGAGAACGCCTTTCGCTCGAACACGGGCACCATCTCACCGGCGTTGAACCAGCCCAGGTTGCCACCATCGGCCGCGGTGTTTTTGTCATCGGAGAAGTCGCGCGCGAGGCTTTCGAAGGTGCGGCCTTCGGCCAGCATGGCACGCAGGCGAGTGATCTCCTGCTCCGCCTGTGCGGTGCTGCGTCCTGATCGCGTGCTGATCAGGATGTGCCGGGCCTGCACGCGGCTGACCTGGCGGGTGTCTTTGGAGCGCTGGTCCAGCAATTTCAGGACGTGAAACCCGGCCGGGCTTCGCAGAGGCTCGGTGACGTCGCCGATCTGCATGCCCGGCAACTGGCCGACGAAAAGGTCGGGCAGATCAACCGGGCTGCGCCAGCCGAGATTGCCCCCCTCAATGTTATCGCCAAGACTTGTTCGCTGAGCCTCGACAAGGGCTGAAAACGACTGCCCGTCGCGTGCTGCCGAGGCGATTTGTCGCGCGATCTGTTGCGCGTTTTCAACCTGCGTGGTGTCGGCCTGTTGGGGCAGTTTGACCAGAATATGTTCCAGTTCGTAGCTGTCGTTGTCGCCACCGCTGGTGGTGCGCAGATAGTCGTTCACTTCTTCATCGCTGATGCGCAGGTTCGATTCGACCTCACGCTGCATCAGGGTGGAGATGATCATCTCGCGCCGAATACTCTCGCGAAACTCGAGAAAATCGACACCATCGCGGCTCAGCGCCTCGCGCAACTGGTTGAGCGACATATTGTTGTTGCGCGCCATGCCCTCTAGGGTCCGTTGCAGGTTGCTGTCGTCAACCCGAATGCCGCGTTGTCTGGCCTGCTGGAGCTGCAGCGATTGCACGATGAGGCGCTCGAACACGGCGCGATCCAGATCGGCGCCCTGCGGCATGTTTGGCGTTGGCTGACGCAGCAGTCGGGCGCGTTCGCTCTCGAAATCGGTCGAGAGGATGATGTCGTCGTTGACCACGGCAATGATACTATCGAGTGCCTGCTCGGCGCTGTGCAGCAGCGAGCTGCCGGCCAGGGTTGCAACCGAGAGTATGAGTCCAAGTGTAGTGCGCATATTCAATTTCCAGCGGGCGGAAATGGTGGAGTTTGTTGGTTAGTCCGGACTACTCATGACGGGGCGAGAACATCGCGAATTCGTCAATTTCATGCATTGTCCAGGCTCGGAGTGAGGCTTTGCAACAGGATATAGTCGGGTGCCCGAAGCGGGGTGTGCCGCCACGCTAGCGCAGGCTGTTGCGATAGCCACCGATCCCTTCACTGAGAACCTCGGAGACATTTTGTCCGACCGGTGCGAGCCCTTTCAATACCAGTTGGAAAAAGTACGAGGTATTGCTGTCTTCACCGTCGTCGGTGATGAATTGCCGAGCGGCGACACGAAATGCCCAGCAGCAGCTCTCGTACTCAAGACCCAGCACGTTTTCGATGTTGGTGTTTTCGTCCAGGGAATAGTTCCACCCCGCGGCGAACTTCCATTGATCGCCCAGTGGCCAGTAGATCGAACTGTTCAGAAATTCGCCGCTGTCTTCCAGAAATCGATGGCCGAAGTTGAACAGTTTGTCGTCGGCCAGTCGGTAACTCAACTGAAGGGCGGATCGTTTCGTGGTGCGGGTGTTTGGGTCCCACTGTAGATTGCTGGCCGCACTCCAGTGGCGATCGATGGTGCCGCTGAGCTCTGCCACCAGATCGGAGACGCTGGCGGTTGCTGGCTCGGCGCCATCGAGTGTGACGGTGCGATCGTCAAAGTAGAAAATCTGCCCGATACTGCCCTGCATTCGCTCGCGTCGGGTTTCGCCATCTATCAGGCGTGAACTTAGCGCCAGACTGAGCTGGTTGGCATCGTTGATTCGGTCGGCACCGGAGAATCGGTTTTCGCGAAACAACTGGGCAAAATTGAAATCGAGTGCGCCGGTGTCGAACAGTGGCAGGCGAGATTGATCGCGGCGGCGCGCGTAGAGATAAAATGCGCGCGGCTCCAGGCTGATCGTTGAGCCGTTGTCCAGCTCGCGATCCAGAAACAGGCCGGCATCTGCTGACAGTATCGGTACGTTGCGGGTTGACGTGCTGTCGAATGCGGCGCCGGTGTTATTTAGATCATAGCGGCTAAAACGCCAGGTAGTGGCGAGGGTACTGAACCACCCTCGCCGGGTGACATTCCATTCCAGCCGTGGCGCGAGATCCAGTCGGCTGCCGGTCACGGAATTGTCTCGTTCAAAGAACACCAGCTCCGAGTCGATAGATGCATCGAGCCCGCGAAGTTTGCCCGGATATCGGTGGCGCATTCTAAGCTGTGGCAGCAGCTGATAAGGCCGCTGGTCCTCGGGGATATTGGTGTCCACCGTCTGGTAGCCGAGCAGCCGGGCGCGAAAGTCGTAGTGGGGGCTGCGGTAGTTCAGGTCGGCACGGCGTTGCAGGTGGGTGATGCTCGCGACCTTCAGTGTGTCGCCGAGATCCTCGAAGTACTCCTGGTCCGACACACTGCCGATATCGATTTCCGAGCTCCAGTGATCGCCGAAAGTGCCACTCTGGCGCAAACGGGCGAACTGTCGGCTCTTGCCGGCCTCGAAGCGATCATCGTTGCCGATATATTCCTGGTTGAGGGTCCAAGCGCCAAAGCGATTGAGATGGCGCACTTCGGTTTGCAACTGGAATCCGCGATCAGTCATCGAGCGACCGAGAAAGGTCGCATCCCAGTTGGGGGCGATATTCCAATAGAACGGCTGGCGATACTCAAGACCCGTCTGGTCAGTTTGATCAAAGCGCGGCAGCAGAAAGCCCGTCTTGCGCCGATCGTCGATCGGAAATGAAAAAACCGGCGTATAGAAGATCGGCACGCCTTTGAATCGCAACGACACGTCGCGTGCCGTGCCGACGCCCTCGGCTCGATCCAGTTTCAATGACGAGGTGCTCAGCCGCCAGCCGTTGTCGCCTGGTGGGCAACTGGAGTAGCTGGCGTTTTTGAGCGTCAGGCTGCCGTCCGCGCCGCGTGAGATAGCGCTCGCCTGACCTTGCGATCGAATGCCGCCGGCGTTGAATTCGTAACCTGAATTGCCGAGCGCAAAAGTCCCTTCATCGACCGCAATGCTGGCGCTGGCGCCCGATACGCGCAGACCCCGGCTGACGAACGACAGGTCGCCAGCCACGGTTGCGACACCCGTGCTGGTGTCATAAGTGGCTGATTCGGCCGCCAGCTCCCCGTCCTGGTGGCGAATCGATACGCCGCCGTCGAGCTCGATCACGTTGACATCGTCGGCGCTGTTGCGCGCAGAATCTGCCGACAACTCGATCACATTGTTGGTCAACGCGTGGGCATTGACGTCGATCTGATAGCGCGGCGTGTTGTCGGCGCGGCAGTAGGCTTGCGCACGCGCGCTGTCAGCGGCCAGCGCCATTGCCAGAAACAGAAGCAATCGGGGTGGCAGGCTGGTATGGTTGCGCGTTTTCAAACGGTGGGTGAGGTAGTCGACTGGGCAATCCGGCAGCATAGCCGGGAACAGCGACCAGCTGTTGGGCGGGAACGTGTCAATCCGTCAAGAGCCGACCACACCCGTATGGACGGAGGCTATGTCAGAAGATCGTATTCGATTGGAGAGCGGCTGGAAATCGCGGCTGCTGGACCAGTTTGATCAACCCTACATGAAGGATCTTCGCGCCTATTTGCTTCAAAGGAGGCAGAATGGCGCGACGATTTTTCCACCTCCGGATCAGTGGTTCAGCGCCTTTAATCAAACGCCGTTCGATGATGTCAAAGTGGTTATCCTGGGGCAGGATCCCTATCACGGCGTCGGCCAGGCGCACGGCATGTGTTTTTCAGTCATGCC
The DNA here is from genome assembly GCA_964646405.1 of uncultured Granulosicoccaceae bacterium. Taxonomy (GTDB): domain Bacteria; phylum Pseudomonadota; class Gammaproteobacteria; order Granulosicoccales; family Granulosicoccaceae; genus CAKZSB01. The sequence continues at coordinate 11,748 of CAZYDV010000079.1, forward strand.
CGGGGTTGCCATCCCGCCATCGCTGCGCAACATCTACAAGGAATTGCAGACCGATCTGGGCATTGCCCCGGTGTCGCACGGCTATCTAGCGAGCTGGGCAGAGCAGGGGGTGTTTCTGCTCAATAGTGTACTGACGGTTGAACGCGGCCAGGCGGCAGCGCACCAGGGCAAAGGGTGGGAGCAGTTCACCGATCAGGTCATTGCCCTGCTCGCCGAGCAGCGCGATGGTATTGTGTTTCTGCTATGGGGCGCCTACGCGCGACGCAAGGGCCAGATGATCGACCAGAACAAACACCTGGTGCTGACCTGCGCACACCCCTCGCCGTTTTCCGCCACCGGTTTTTTGGGCTGTCGGCACTTTTCTCAGGCCAATGCGTATTTGTCGGCGAATGGACGCACGCCAGTCGACTGGCAGCTTCCAGAGCAGGTCGGTTAGGAGTCTGTTTAATACCAACGGGTATTCATTTCGGAACCCAATCTTCCGTTTATTGGTCCTGGCATTGAGCACAAGCCTGCTAAACTTCGTCGGGGAACTTGTAACGTGATCACTCACTGGTGCACAATCCGTGCGCCTTCACACTCCGAATCAAATTCACAGAGGAACAAAGATGCTTGAAACCATTCCGGTGATTCTCGGCCTGGCCGGTCTCGCAATGGCGGTGTACATATATATGCTGATACTCAAGTATCCGGCAGGCGACGGGAAAGCGGCGGAAATCAGTCGGGAAATTCAGACCGGAGCGATGGCGTTTCTGCGCCGCGAATACTCCATTCTGGGGCTATTCGTGGCTGTGGTAACGGTAGCGCTCTACCTCGCATTCGAAACCTCACACACCGCCATCGCTTTTGTTGTCGGCGCGTTCTTCTCTGCCTCGGCAGGCTGGTTCGGTATGTACACTGCTACGCGGGCCAACGTCAGAACGGCGGTCGCCGCCTCCGAAAAAGGCTCCGCTGAAGCACTGACCGTTGCCTTCTTCGGCGGCTCGATCATGGGGCTGACCGTTGCGGCGTGCGGGCTGCTTGGTCTGGGCCTTCTGTACTACTTCTGGGGCCACGAGCATGCCGAGGCCATTCATGGCTTTGGTATGGGGGCCTCTTCAGTCGCACTGTTTTCGCGTGTCGGTGGCGGGATCTTTACCAAGAGTGCCGACGTCGGCGCTGACCTGGTGGGTAAGATCGAAGCGGGCATTCCGGAAGATGATCCTCGCAATCCTGGCGTTATCGCCGACAACGTCGGTGACAACGTGGGCGATATCGCCGGTATGGGTTCCGATATCTTTGAATCGTACTGCGGCAGCATGATCGCAACGATTGCGATCGCGGCTACTATGTCAGCGACGCAGCTGTCCGATTTGGGCGAAGGGCTCACCGCTTCGACGTTGAGCTTCCTGCCGCTGGGATTGGCGTCGATGGGACTGATCTGCTCGGTGCTGGGTATTCTGCTGGTGAAGAAAATGTCCGGCGATGCGCCAGAGAAAGCCTTGCGTACCGGCACCATCGGCTCAGCCGTGCTGTTCGTCCTCGCCGCACTGGTCCTAACGCTTGCCACATCGGTGCCGATGTCCGTCTGGTGGTGTGTGGTTGCCGGGGCAGTGGGCGGTATCGTCATTGGTCTGGTTACCGAGTACTACACCGGTGGTCCGCCGGTACGTCGTATTGCCCAGGACGGTGAAACTGGCCCGGCCACAGTAATGATCTCTGGGCTTGCAACTGGCATGGAGTCGGTTGTGGTGCCGGTTCTGACCCTGTGTGTCATCATTTTTGTCTCCAGTGAACTGGTCGGCCTGTACGGCGTGGGCATCGCAGCAGTCGGTATGCTGGCAACGGTGGGTATCACCATGGCAATTGACGCCTACGGCCCGATTGCCGATAACGCCGGTGGCATCGCCGAGATGGCGGGCATGGGTGAAGATACCCGGGCCATCACGGACGGGCTCGATGAAGTCGGCAACACCACTGCGGCCATCGGTAAAGGCTTTGCCATCGGTGCAGCCGGTCTTGCGGCGCTGGCTATCATCGCAGCCTTCATTCAGACCATCCTCGGCAAGTACCCGGATTTCACCCTCGATATCGGTAATCCACGGGTACTGATCGGTATGTTTATCGGTGGCATCTTCCCGTTCCTTGTCAGCGCGATCACCATGCGTGCGGTGGGTGCAGCAGCTTTTGACATGATCAAGGAAATTCGCCGACAGTTCCGCGAGATCCCGGGGCTGCTTGAGGGTACCGGCAAACCTGACAACGCTCGCTGTGTGTCTATCGCCACAACCGCTGCACTCAAGCGCATGATTTTGCCGGGCGTACTGGCCGTCGGTGCACCACCGGTCATTGGCTTTGGTATCGGTCCGGAAGCGCTTGGCGGTTTCCTCGGTGGCGCGCTGGTTGGCTGTGTCATGCTGGCGCTGATGATGGCCAACGCCGGTGGTGCCTGGGACAACGCTAAAAAGTATGTCGAGAAAGGCAACTTTGGCGGCAAGGGCACCGACGTTCACGCGGCAGTGGTTGTTGGCGACACCGTCGGCGACCCCTTCAAGGATACTTCTGGCCCCGCCATGAACATCCTGATCAACGTGATGGCGATCGTGTCACTGGTGATCGCACCGCTGCTCTAGCGGCACATAGCGGTAACCTGGAAAAAGCCCGGTCATCGACCGGGCTTTTTTTTGTCCGTCAATAAGCGCGGCATTGAATTGATGACGTAGCGGTAGCACCCACTCTCGACTGGTTTATTTCCCATTGGACAGACGGCACGGCAATGCTTGCCTGGCGTGTACGAGGGCCACTAGAATTTCGGCCTGTACCTGGCTAAAGCCTTTGCTTCATCGGGATTTTTAATTGTTATCTCTCTTGCGTCAGTTTCATTTTGCTCGCGTGTGCGCACTCGTTTGCGCATTGTTATGCCTGTCGGGCAATGTGCTAGCCGACTACAGTGACCGCGCCGAGGTGCGCGAGTTTATCGAGCGGATGGAGCGCGAGCACGGCATGAATGAGGCTCAGTTGCGGGCCCTGTTTGCCAGCGTGGAGAAGCAGGAACGGGTGCTGGAATTGATGCAACGACCAGCCGAAAAGCGGCTCGAATGGGGTGAATACCGAAAAATCTTTCTCACCGATGAGCGCATCGACGCCGGCGTTGAGTTTTGGCGAGAGCACGAAGACGATCTTGCGCGTGCACAGTTGCGCTACGGCGTGCCGGCGGCCGTCATTGTGGCGATTATTGGCGTGGAGACTTTTTTTGGCCGAATTTCGGGCGGCTTTCCTGCGATCGACACCCTGACAACCCTGGCATTCGATTATCCACGGCGCGCGAAGTTCTTCACCGGTGAGCTTGAACAATACTTGTTGTTGACTCGCGAAACGGGTTTGTCTGCTACCGATCTGAAGGGGTCTTATGCCGCTGCCTTCGGTTTGCCGCAGTTTATCTCCAGCAGCTATCGCGAATATGCCATCGACTTCGACGATGATGAAAAACGCGATCTATGGAATAGCGTGCCGGATGCCATCGGCAGTGTTGCCAACTACCTGTACCGTCATGGATGGAAGGGCGGGCAAAGCATCGCGGAAACAGCGAAATGGGATTCGCGTGCCTTGCCACTGTTGGCGAAGCGACTGCCTAAGCCGGCGCACGATCTCGATACGATGCAACGCGCGGGTATCTATCCAAAACGTAAAGGCAACGGTACATACAGCTTATTACAGTTGAAGGGTAGCCAAGGTGCTGAGTACTGGATTGGTCATCAAAACCTCTATGTGATCACCCGCTATAACCACAGTACGCTGTATGCAATGGCTGTGTTTCAACTAAGCGAATCGATTCGTTCGCGCTATTAGGGATTTAATCCCCAATGGTCCTCTCTTTTCAGGAGTCTAAATGAAAATTGTTAACGCGGTGGCGATTGCGCTATCGATTGCGAGTGTCAGCGGCTGTTCATTGCTTCCGGTGGGCGAAAGCGTACCCAGCCAGTTTGCCAATCGCGATGCTGCGGATCAGGGCGGTCTGCAGGTGCGATTGAGTGAGCGTGGCAATATGGATTCATACGTTGTGGGGGGCACGCGTTACCACACGCTCAAATCATCGCACGGTTATTCAGCCCGCGGTGTCGCGTCCTGGTATGGTCCGAATTTTCATGGCCGTTCGACCTCAAACGGCGAGGTGTATGACATGTATCGCCTGACGGCGGCTCATCGTGCCCTGCCGCTGCCTACCTATGCGCGAGTAACGCATCTGGGCAATGGCAAGTCAGTGATCGTGAAGATAAATGATCGTGGCCCCTTTTCTGGTGATCGCTTAGTCGATTTGTCATTTGCCGCAGCGCTAAAGCTCGGCATGGTCAATGAAGGTACCGCGATGGTAGACGTCCAGGCGCTCTCTGCAACCGAGCTACTCGCCATGACCGGACCCGAAAACCGCATGGGGATAGACTTCTACGACCCGATGGCTAAAGAGCAGGGTAGCGGTGAAGATGGCGAGTTGGTGACGGTTGCGGCTGTTTATCAGGACCAGAACAGCGTCGAGGCGATATCGGCAGAGGCAGCGGATGAATTGAAGGAAGTAGCCAATGCAAAAGGGGTTGTAGCGAATGCCGAACTCGACGAATCCAGCGTAGATCTGGACAACATCGTTGGGCCAACTGCGGCAGTGGCCGGTACACTCGATATCGTCGGGCCAGATAATGACGAGGCCGAGTATCAGGCCGGGCAGAGTATTGATTTATCACCGCTGAAGCAGAATGAACCAGTCGTCGCTGCGGCAACGGGTGGTGAGACGGTCTACTACGTTCAAGCGGGTGTGTTTCCGAGTGAAGACTATGCTGAACGCGCGGCAGTGGATATCGTGCTCGAAGTGCCAAACGAGGCGGTGACAATCAAGCCGTTGAAGAACTCTGAAATGTATCGAGTCACCATCGGCCCGGTGCTGCAGGCAGAGCACGCCGAGAAAATTTCAGTCGCCTTGCACGACGCCGGACTTGACAATTTCACGGTCAAAGTAAAGGAATAGTCGTCACAGGCACGGCGGCGAGCACTGAGCTCGCCGTTCTCTGCGTATTACACTCGCATCAGCGCTTGTGTTTGTGCTTCCCGCTGGCTGATGCTTTTTTCCCTTGATTTTTTCGGCACGAACGCATGTTGGTAAACCCGATGGATGGCCATTTGTGTTGATGCAAACCTGCAAGTCGCAGCCCGGGCCCATGTATCTTCTAAGAGTATTTGCGGTGCTGCTGCTGGCCGCACCTCATTTTGCAGCCGCGCAGGCATTGCCGATTCCTGCGCCACCACAACTTGCGGCCACCAGCTATCTGCTGATGGACTACGACACCGGTACGGTCATCACGGCAAAAGATCCGGACAAGCGCGTGGAGCCCGCCAGTCTGACCAAAATGATGACCGCCTATCTGGTGCTCGGTGCGATCGCACAGCAGGGGGTTACGCCGGATGATCTGGTTTTTGTCAGCCGCAATGCCCATGCGGCGATCGGCTCGCGCACCTTTCTGGAGCCCGAGTCACAGGTAACCGTGCGTGACCTGATGTACGGGCTAGTCGTGCAATCCGGTAACGATGCGAGCATTGCACTGGCTGAACACATTGGTGGCAGTGAGGAAGGGTTTGTCTCGATGATGAACCAGGTCGCGAAACAGTTGGGCATGCATGGTACTCGCTTCGCCAACTCGACCGGTCTGCCGCACCCGGATCACTATTCGACTGCCAGTGATCTTGCGCTACTGGCCAGTGTCATCATTCGCGACTACCCGCAACACTATCGCTTGTACTCGGTTAAGGAATTTACTTACAACGGCATTCGGCAACGCAACCGAAATACCCTGTTGTTGCGTGATCCGAGTGTCGATGGCATGAAGACAGGCCATACCGAGTCGGCCGGCTATTGCCTGGTCGCATCGGCCAAACGCGACGACATGCGATTGATCAGTGTTTTGCTTGGGGCCCGCAACGAAGAGTTGCGCAGCACCGAGAGCATGAAAGCGCTGAACTACGGGTTTCGCTTCTACGAGAGCGTGACGCTTGGAGAGCCCGGGGCGAAGCTGGGTGATGTTCGCGTCTGGGGTGGCGTGGCAGATACGATTGACATGGGGGTTGAGCAACCCCGGAAGCTAACGCTGAAAAGCGGGCAGACGGAACAATTGCAGCGCAGTTTCCAGGTGAATCGAAGTCTGGTTGCGCCCGTCAGCAAAGGGCAGACGATCGGTCGTATCGAGTACTCGCTGGATGGCGAGGTTATCGCCCAGTTGCCGCTGGTAGCGCTGGGTGATGTCGAGCGTGGTGGATTTTTCAAGCGCAGTATGGATTCACTCAAACGCATGTTCAGTCAGTGATCCCGAGACTTCGGACAGGACGATTGCATGGCCGATGACAGGCCGGTACAGCACTTTCCAGATAGTTACTCAATCAAGGCTGTCGGCAAGGATGAGGGTGAATTCGCGGAGCATGTGCTCGGCATTGTTCGCGCTGTTCTCGGTGAGGACACCGCGCTCGACTATCGCACCCGCCCGAGTCGAAATGGCGCTTATGTCTCGGTCACTGTATCTTTCACCGCGACGAGTCAGCAGCAGCTGGATGACGTATTTCGCGAGGTTAGCGCAGACCCGCGCATTGTCTGGGTGCTGTAGTCCAACAGGTTTCAATTGACTACTGCGCTTGATTGCTGCGGAATTTGCATTAACTTTATCCCCATGCAGCGTACCCCCGTGCTCAGGCAGCTAGGCCTGCAACACTACGCGCCGATCCACCGGCGCATGAGTGAATTCACCGATCGACGAAGTCGCCACACGGCCGACGAACTCTGGGCGCTCGAGCACCCTCAGGTCTTCACCCTGGGGCAGGCGGCCGATGATTCACATGTGTTGAACGCCGGCGATATCCCGGTAGTCAAAACCGATCGCGGCGGGCAGGTCACGTATCATGGCCCCGGGCAACTGGTGATGTACTGTCTGGTTGATCTTCGGCGCCAGGGGATCGGGGTGCGATCGATGGTATCGTTGATCGAATCGTCGATAGTCGAATACCTGCAGCGCTTTGATATTCGGGCGCATGCACGCGATGATGCCCCGGGCGTCTATGTTGGCGAGGCGAAAATCGCTGCGTTGGGACTGCGAGTCAGAAAAGGTTGTACCTTTCACGGGCTATCGCTGAACGTCGATATGGATCTGGAGCCGTTTTCACGTATCAACCCCTGCGGTTATCAGGGGCTTGCCGTCACGCAGCTTCGCGATCTTGGTGTGTCGTCATCAGTCTCTAATGCGTCAGAAGATTTGGGGCAGATTTTTTCTAACCGGTTGTCTGTGGCGCCGGAACAAGTGTGAGTCGATTATGAGCGAATCAGATACGCTGCATCGCCGGATTCCCATCGTGCCGTCTGGCCAGAAGTACCAGACCCCGGTGGGCATTCGTGCGATCAAGGACGGCGTGAAGACTTCGTCGCAGGCGGATGACGGTACCCATCTGCGCAAGCCGTCCTGGCTGCGGGCGAAACTGCCTGGCGGCCCCCGTTTTGACGCGGTCCGACAGAATGTTCGCGAGCACCGACTCGCCACCGTATGCGAGGAGTCCAAGTGTCCGAACATGGGCGAGTGCTGGACGGCCGGTACCGCGACGATCATGGTAATGGGCTCGGTCTGCACGCGGGCCTGTCAGTTTTGTTCGGTCGACACCGGCAATCCCAACGGCTGGCTCGACCCGGAAGAACCCGCCAACACGGCACGCTCGGTTGAATTGATGGGGCTGAAATACGTGGTGATCACCTCAGTCGATCGCGACGATCTCGACGACGGCGGTGCGGCTCACTATGCCGCCTGTGTCAGTGCCATCAAGACGCTGCGACCGCAAACTGCGGTGGAGGCGCTGACCCCTGACTTCGACGGCCGGCTGCCGCTGATCGAACAGGTTGTTGATTCGGGGTTGGAAGTGTTTGCACAGAATGTCGAGACCGTGCGCCGGCTGACACATCCGGTTCGCGACGTGCGAGCGGGATACGAACAGACAATTAACGTGTTGCGGCACGCCAAGCGGCATCGGCCCGAGGTACTGACCAAAACCAGCCTGATGCTGGGGCTTGGCGAGCGCGAGGACGAAATCCTTGCCACGATGGATGATTTGCGCGAGGCCGGTGTCGACATCCTGACGATGGGACAATATCTGCGCCCGACGGCCAATCATTTGCCGATCGAGCGCTATGTCACCCCCGAAGAGTTCAATCGCTACCGCGAATTAGGTTTACAGCGCGGGTTTCTGGAGGTCGTCTCCGGGCCACTGGTGCGATCGAGCTATCGAGCCGAGCGAGTGCTCGAACTCAATAATGTTGGTCTCGACCGTTAGGCCAGGCGAGGCAACCCATCGAACGCGACGGGGGCGGTCGTGTCTTCGGCAACGAGCGTCAAAGTGAACGGCCGGTCGCGACTGTCTAGCCCGGCATCGCCTGCTCGATATCGGCAATAAGATCGTCGATATCTTCGATCCCTACCGACAACCGTACCAGGCCATCGTCGATTCCGAGTGCCGCTCGTTTGTCGGCCGGGATCGATGCATGCGTCATGATCGCCGGGTGCTCGATCAGGCTCTCGACGCCACCGAGGCTCTCGGCCAGAGAGAAGATCTCCACGCGCTCGAGGAAGCTTGTGGCGGCGCCCA
>CAZYDV010000080.1:0-10215 GCA_964646405.1 uncultured Granulosicoccaceae bacterium
CGGCGCGCGAATGGTTGCTGCGTGCAATCCGTGCCGGCAAGCATGTGGTTACAGCCAACAAAGCCCTGATCGCTCAGTATGGCGAAGAGATTTTCAGTGCGGCGCGTGAGCGCGGGGTCGATGTCGCCTACGAGGCCGCGGTCGCCGGCGGTATTCCGGTTATCAAGGCGATTCGCGAAGGTTTGTCCGGCAATCGAATCGAGTGGCTGGCTGGCATTATCAACGGCACCAGCAATTTTATTCTCACCGAAATGCGCGACAAGGGCCGTGACTTTGCCGATGTGCTGGCCGAGGCACAGGCGCTGGGTTACGCCGAGGCCGATCCGACATTCGATGTCGAGGGCATCGATGCAGCACACAAGCTGACCATTCTCGCCTCGATCGCCTTTGGCGTGCCGTTAAATTTCAATGCCGTCTACACTGAAGGCATCAGTGAAATCACCCGCGACGACACCGTGTTTGCCGGTGAACTGGGCTACCGGATAAAGCATCTGGGGGTTGCTCGCAAGACCGACGCGGGGGTTGAACTGCGCGTGCACCCGACGCTGATCCCCGAGCGTCGACTGATCGCCAATGTCGATGGTGTGATGAATGCGGTGCTGGTTCAGGCCGATGCTGTCGGGCCAACGCTTTACTATGGTGCCGGTGCCGGTGCCGAGCCAACGGGTTCGAGTGTGGTGGCGGATATCGTCGATGTGGTGCGTGGGGCAGAAACCACACGAGTTCCGCATCTGGCGTTTCAGGCCGATGCGCTGGCAAACACGCCAATGCTGCAGCAGAGTGAGGTGGAAACTTCGTTCTATCTGCGTATCACCGCTGAAGATCAGCCCGGTGTCATGGCGGAAATCAGTCGAATTCTCGCCAGTCGCCAGATCAGTATCGAGGCGATCATTCAAAAAGAGCCAGAGTCAGGTTCGACCCGGGTGCCAGTCATTCTACTGACGAGAAAAATCGTCGAGGGCAGTATGGACAGCGCCATCGCCGAGCTGGAGGCCTTGCCGACTATTCACGGCAAGATCATGCGAATTCGGGTCGAATCACTGGGCTAGAAGTCCGCGTAGCGAGAGTGTGCCCAGTTGTGACTGAAAATGGTTTTGTTTGAGAAGCAGTGTTGCAGTAGTGGAGGTTCTGCCGCGCAGACTCCCAGTGGCGACGCTTTCGGTGGCTGCTACTGCGCGGCCTCATCGTCGCGGTCAAGGATACGTTTGCGCTCGTCTATCCAACTGCTGTTCTTGAACAGTTCACCGGTATTGGGGATCACCTGAATCGCGCGATCATCCCATAGTTGCAGCATTCGGTAGTCCTTGACGTTGGTGACTTTCAGGCCCTCGAGACCGTGAGTCTTCAGCCATTCCTCCACCGGTGGAATATGCGCGTCAACCGATGCGCGCGCGGTGAAAATGCGTACCTCGATGCCCATGGTGATCCATCGCTTCACCCGATCGAGCATGGATTGAATCGGCGGGCCAATATGCTGCGAGCTATGACCTGACTGCCACTGCGCCAGCGTGCCGTCCAGATCGACACCGATCCAGCCACTGCCGAGCCTGCCGTCCGAGCGTGATCTGGATTTCCGACGCGGTGCGGATTCGTCGGGCTTGTCGTTTTCTTCGGCGTCCGCCATGTGGTTCGGCTCCTCGGTACGGCTGCTTTGTGCGAAGTGACGCCTGGCAGGCTGTTGAAAAACGATTGCACTCGACCTGACTGACGCGTCCGGGTCTCTTGCCCACTCAGGCCATCGCACACACCCCGTTTTTCAACGCCCCGTCAGGCGCCGAATTTGCCGAGCGCATGCAGGTAGTCTTCGCGACTGATGCACACTGCACCCATAGACATCAGGTGTTCTGTCGGCAGTTGACAATCAAGCATAGCAAAGCGTTGGGATACGGCCAGTGAGACGAGTGCTACCTTAGAGGCACTCGGCCGGCGACTGAACATGGACTCGCCGACGAAAACCCGGCCATTGACCACCCCGTAGAGCCCGCCGACCAATTCATCGCCCTCCCATACCTCGATGGACTCGGCATGGCCGAGCCTGGCGAGCTCGCAGTAGGCATCGATCATCTGCTGTGTAATCCAGGTGCCGTCGCCACTTGCTCGCGGCGCCGAACATTGCGCCACCACCTCGCGAAAACAACGGCTGTGACTGATCGTATATCGTTCCTGTCGCAGTGTTTTTCGAAGGCTGCGACTGATCTTGATTTCGTCGGGCCAGATGATGCAGCGAGGATCTGGCGACCACCACAGAATGGGCTCGCCATCTGAGTACCAGGGGAAGATGCCACTGCGATACGCGTCGATCAGGCGCCTGGGTTTCAGGTTGGCGCCGGCCATCAACAGACCGTTGGGTTCGGTCATCGCTTCGCGAGGATCTGGAAAAGGGGTCAGATCGTCGTCTTCAGCCAGAAACGCGATCGCAATGGGACTCATGCGTCGGCGCGAAATGGCAACAGCGACTGCAGCTCGTCACAGCGCTCGCGCATCAGCGGAGTTTCCTGTTCCAGGAAGCGATCGACGGCTTCGCGAAAACCCTGATGTTGAATGTGATGCGCCGACCAGGTCAGGGTCGGCACGAAACCGCGTGCAATCTTGTGTTCGCCCTGCGCGCCGGGTTGAAAGGTTTGCAGACCGTGGGCGATGCAGTAGTCGATGCCCTGATAGTAACAGGCCTCAAAGTGCAGGCTGTGGTAGTCCTCGGTGCAGCCCCAGTAGCGACCGTAGAGTGTATCGCCACCTTTGAGCATCACGGCGCAGGCGACGCGTTCGTCGTCTTTGGAGGCGAACACGATAATGACGTCTTCACCCATCGTCTTGCCAATCTGCGCGAAGAACGCGGTGTTGAGTGTCGGCGTGCCCCATTTGCGGTTGAAGGTATCCAGATAAAACCGGGTCACAGCCTTCCAGTCGTCGTGCGTTAATTCGTTGCCGTGCAGGCACTGCATTTCGATCTGTTGCTCTTCGACGCGACGCCGTTCACGGCGGAGATTTTTACGTTTTTTGGATGTGCAAAGCGCGAGAAAATCGTCAAAGCTTGAGTACCCCTGATTCTGCCAGTGATACTGACAGCCCAGCCGCAGCGAGTAGCCGGACTCGCGCAGCATGTCGGCTTCGCTGTCGAGGGTAAACAACCAGTGAACGCTGGAGAGTTTTTGTTGCTCGCACACGGCGATGGCTGCCTGATACAACGCTCTGGCGCAGGTGTTGTAGTTTTGCAGTGGATTGACCAGCAGCCGTGGACCGGGCGCCGGGGTGAACGGAATCGCGCAAATCAGTTTGGGGTAGTACTGATTGCCACTGCGTTCGAAAGCATCGGCCCAGGCAAAGTCGAAAACGAACTCGCCATAGGAATTGGTTTTTACATAGGCTGGCGCGGCGGCCAGCAGTTGTTTGTCATCGCGCAGCAACAAGTGGAACGGATGCCAGCCATGTTCAGGCGAGACACAGCCGTTTTCCTCCAGTGCCAGCAGAAATTCATGGCGCACAAAAGGGTAGCCGGTGCTATCCAGCGCATTCCATTCTGCGGCGTCGACTTCTGCCAGCGAGTGACAGACCTCCACCCGCAGCGACTGCTGATCCGGCTTGTCGGATTGGGTGTTCAGAGTACCGTGGAATCCAGAAATTTTTCGGCATCCAGCGCCGCCATACAGCCGGACCCGGCAGAGGTAATCGCCTGGCGATAGATGTGGTCCATCACATCGCCGGCGGCGAATACGCCTTCCACACTGGTTGCGGTGGCGTTGCCGTTCAATCCGCTTTGGACCTTGATGTAACCGCCGGCCATGTCGAGCTGCCCTTCGAATATGCCGGTATTGGGCGTGTGGCCGATGGCGATGAAGACGCCGTGCAGGTCGAGGTCTTCTGTGCTGTCATCGGCGGTGCTGCGCAATCGCATGCCGGTCACGCCGCTATCGTCGCCCAGCACTTCATCGAGCGTGTTGTTCCATTTGAGTGTGACGTTGCCGTTTTCGGCTTTGTCGAAGAGTTTGTCCTGCATGATTTTTTCCGCTCGCAGCGCATCGCGCCGGTGCACCAGCACGACTTCGCTTGCAATGTTCGACAGGTACAGCGCCTCTTCGACAGCGGTGTTGCCGCCACCCACCACCGCGACGCGCTGGTTGCGGTAGAAAAACCCGTCGCAGGTAGCGCAGGCCGATACGCCTTTGCCTTTGAATTTTTCTTCAGATGGCAGGCCCAGATAGCGCGCGCTTGCACCGGTGCAGATGATCAGTGCATCGCAGGTGTAGGTGCCGGAATCTCCATGCAGGGTAAACGGCCGCGAGCCCAGTTCGACGGTATGGATGTGATCGAACACCAGTTCGGTTTCGAAGCGTTCGGCGTGTTTTTGGAATCGCGCCATCAGATCCGGCCCCAGTACGCCCTGATCGTCCGCCGGCCAGTTGTCGACGTCGGTGGTGGTCATCAACTGGCCACCCTGTTCAACGCCGGTGATCAGGACCGGGTTGAGATTGGCGCGGGCTGCGTAGACTGCAGCGGTGTAGCCGGCCGGGCCGGAGCCCAGGATTAATAGTTTGCAGTGGCGTGTCTTGTCTGACATCGATTTTCCGGAAATTTCCAGCGGTTGAGACTGTCTGAATGTTCATGACAATCCAAAAATGATCTTGGGTCAGGCGGGTGCTTGGGCCTACCATAGCGATGCGGCGATTATACATCCCGGGCCTTCGCAAATTAGTTTTTGATTGTGAGATGAGTCGTGTGTTGCAGCGCGCTCGCGCAGACGAAACAGCTTACGCTCTGCCGCTGCGTCGCGGTTGCGAAATCAATCCGCATGTGGCGCGAGGCGGCCCAGGCATCTGCCCGCGCGGCCGCGATAAACGCTGGATCAAGTTGAATTTAACGGGCCGCACCTGGCGCCTTCGGTGCTGTTGCCCGCCGATATTGGATAACCGTTGACGACCAAAGCAGCAAGCTCTGCCTCTCGTTCAAGTCGTGCCGCTGGCGGCGGTAAGGCTCGGGCTGCCAAGGGCAAAAAAACCGCGACCCGGGCCACCAGAGCGCCGGCTGCCAAGGCGTCGCCAAAGTTAGCGGCCAAGGCGCCTAAATACAACGGCAAATCCATCCAGACGCCCATGGATGCCGAGCTCACTGCTCGCGCGCTCGCGCTGTTGCACCGCGGTGTACGCGAGGTCTCGGCGATATTCGTCGCCGTGGTTGCAGTGTTGATGCTGTTGTCTCTGCTGACCTTTCACGGCAATGACCCCGGCTGGTCGCATACCGGCAGTGGCGGTGTGGTCAACAATGCCTGCGGCATTCTCGGTGCCTGGTTTGCCGATATCACCATGTTTTTGTTCGGCTATGTGGCCTATCTGCTGCCGATTGCGATTGCCTGGCTTGGCTGGATCGCGTTTCGCGATGAGCGCAGCGTCAGCGCCCCGGTGTTGCTGTTTGCCCGCGTCACTGGTGCGGCACTGTTGATTGCCACCGCATGTGGGCTGGCGGACTTACACTTTTTTGTCCATCGCGGTGATTTGCCGATCGGAGCCGGTGGTGGTGGCGTGTTGGGCACCTGGCTGGCCGGTAACATGGTGCGCGTGGTTAACACACTGGGGAGCACCTTGTTGTTGCTCACCCTGTTTCTGGCCTCAGTGACCTTTATGACGGGCGTGTCGTGGTTTCGCATTGTCGAGCAAACCGGCACCTACACCCTGAAAGCCGTTGTTTGGCTGCGCCGTGCCTCGGTGGATCTGATCCAGCGTGCTCGCGACTACATCGAGTTTCGCGAGGCGCGTCGACAGCGGGCGCGGCAATTGCTGAACAAGCGGCAGGAAGAACTCGAACGCGAGGCGTTGGGCAAGGTTGAAAAACCCGCGCCGCTGGTCAAGCCACGAGTAGAAATCACAACCCCTGAACCTGCATCGGTGGCAGCGCCAGCCAAAGCGTTAGCGGCCAAAGCCACATCGACTGCGGTCGAAGCCGAGCCCGCTGCAGTCGCGCAGAAACCTGCCGGGCCAATTGTAGTTCCGCCGCCAGCGCTACCCGAAGCCGCGCCTGCGCCCGAGGCGGACGCGAGTGCCGATGCCTTGAGTGCGCTGAACAATGCGATGCGGGTGCAGTCGGAGATTCCGCCGGTTAATCTGCTCGATGCAATCGCGCAAGTGCAGTCCGGCTATTCGGAGGAGTCGCTGCAGCATCTGTCGTCACTGCTCGAGAGCAAGCTCGCCGAGTTCAATATTGTGGTAGAGGTGGTCGCTGTGCATCCGGGTCCGGTCATTACCCGCTTCGAGGTATTGCCTGCACCGGGTCTGAAGGTCAGCAAGATCACCAATATCTCCAAGGATATCGCCCGCTCGCTGTCAGTGATGAGCGTGCGTGTCGTCGAGGTCATCGCCGGCAAGTCGACGATCGGCCTTGAGATCCCGAATGATGATCGGGAAATCGTCCAGCTGACAGAGATTTTGCAGTCGGCCAAGTACGCACAGACCAAATCGCCACTGGCGCTGGCGCTGGGCAAGGATATCAGCGGCATGCCGGTGGTGGCAGATCTGGCGCGCATGCCGCATCTGCTGGTGGCCGGTACCACCGGATCGGGTAAGTCGGTGGCGGTCAATTCGATGCTGATCAGTCTGCTGTACAAGGCGACTGCCGATCAGGTCAGACTCATTCTGATCGATCCGAAAATGCTTGAGCTAAATGTCTACGAAGGCATTCCGCATCTGCTCGCACCGGTGGTCACCGACATGAAAGAGGCCGCTAACGCGCTGCGCTGGTGTGTGGGTGAGATGGAGCGTCGCTATCGGCTGATGGCAGCCCTTGGCGTGCGCAACATTGGCGGGTTCAATAAAACTGTCAATGAGGCCATCGAGCGCGGCGAGCCGATTCCCGACCCGCTCTACAAACCGGAAGAGGCTTTCGATCCTTCAGCACCACCGCCGCTGTTGGAGCCATTGCCGTTTATTGTCGTGGTCGTCGACGAGTTTGCCGACATGATGATGGTGGTGGGTAAGAAGGTTGAGGAGCTGATCGCCCGCATTGCGCAGAAGGCACGCGCCGCCGGTATTCACCTGGTGCTCGCCACGCAGCGGCCATCGGTCGATGTGATCACTGGATTGATCAAGGCCAACATACCTACTCGCATTGCGTTTCAGGTATCGTCAAAAATCGATTCCCGCACCATTCTCGATCAGGGCGGCGCAGAGGCTTTGCTTGGGCATGGCGATATGCTGTATCTGCCACCGGGTACTGCGCATCCGGAACGCGTGCACGGGGCGTTTGTCGATGACCACGAAGTCCACAGTGTCGTGGCCTGGCTGAAGGAATCCGGCACAGCCGTGTATGTGGATGAGATTTTGGAAGAATCCACCACACCGTTGCCCGGGCTTGCCAGCGAGGCCAGTGACGACGGCGGCGAGAAAGATGCGTTGTACGATCAGGCAGTCGCAATCGTCACTGAATCGCGCAAGGCATCCATCTCTTACGTTCAGCGACGCCTGAAAATCGGCTACAACCGGGCAGCGCGTATGGTTGAAGAGATGGAAGCAGCCGGCGTTGTCAGTGCGGTTCAGCACAATGGCTCTCGCGAAGTGATTGCACCGCCACCGGTGTAGTCACCGCGGGCGCTTGCCAAAGCCAGCTTTACCCACAGATTCCACTGGTTGTCTGTTGATTAACATCCGCTACGGTGTGCGCTGAATGCTGGCGTGCCCGGGGAACCTTGCACTGCCATGATCAGAATGAAAACCTCGTTGTCAGCCGGCTTGTCCATTGTGTTGGTGGCGCTTTCGCCCGGCGTCAATGCCGCCTCCGAGCTGCTGGATTTCACCGCCACTCTGCGCTCTTTCAGCGCGGCGTTTACACAGACGGTCTACGACAGTGACTCTGTGCCGCTGCAAGAGTCCAGTGGCAATGTTGAGCTTTTGCGACCGGGCAAATTTCGCTGGACGTACACTGAGCCCGCCGCGCAGGTTATCGTCGCTGACGGCGCTACATTGTGGATCTATGACGAGGACATTCAGCAGGTCACGATGCAGCCGCAGGCCACCACGCTTGGCAGTGCGCCGATTGGATTGCTGAGCGGGCAGCGATCGCTGCAGCGCGAATTCACCATCACCGACCTCGGCACCGATCAGGGGCTGCAATGGTTTCAGCTCGATCCGCTGGTGCAGGATACCGATTTCAATCGGGTGTTCCTGGCGCTGGACAGCAATGGTCTGAAAGCCATGGAGCTGCGCGATAACTTTGAACAGGCCACCCAGATCCGGTTCGATAACTTCCGCAAGAATGTGGCCCTCGATGAATCGAACTTTCTTTTTGTGCCGCCGGACGGTGTCGATGTGGTCGGCGAAGCGGGAGAGCAACCAGTCGAGCTATTGCGCTCGCCAGAGGACAACGCGACGGATGTTGCACCCGTCGATAGTGATCCGCTGCTGGAGGAGTCTGATCCGCTGCTGTCAGAAACCAACGACAGCGCCCCGGCGACTGCCCCAACCGTCACGCCAGCGGATGATCCACTGCTCGTACCGGAAACTGATGTCAACGAGCCTGCGGCGACGCCACTGGTTGCAGACGAGCCGGTATCCGAACCCGATCCTGTTGTTGAGGAACCTCGGGTATTGCAGCAAGGCAGCGAGATTACCCTGGAGGTGATCAAGACGACACCAGTCGAGACGCCGTCAGAGTAAGTGGCGCGGAGCCTGCCGCGTGAGTGATCAGCAATCCCTGCTGCCTGAGCCTGCGCAGACAGGGCCGCTGGCGGATCGAATGCGGCCGGCGACGCTTGAAGAGTTTTTTGGTCAGCGTCATTTGTTGGGGGATCGCGGCACGCTGCGCAACGCGATAGAACATCAGGCGTTGCACTCAATGATTTTCTGGGGGCCGCCCGGCACCGGAAAGACGACGCTGGCCCGTATGCTCGCCGGCGTCAGCGATAGCGGCTTTGTCAGTCTCTCGGCGGTGCTGGCCGGGGTCAAGGATATACGGGCCGCAGTCGACACCGCCAATCGCAATTTCGCCGAGTCTGCGCGGCGCACAGTGCTTTTTGTCGATGAGGTACACCGGTTTAACAAGGCACAACAAGATGCCTTTCTACCGCATATCGAGGATGGCACCTTTTATTTTGTTGGCGCCACTACCGAGAATCCGTCGTTCGCATTGAACAATGCGCTGCTGTCCAGGGTGCGTGTGTACATACTAAAGCGGCTCGAGACAGATGACATCGGCAGCGTTTTACGCCGGGCACTCGATGATCCTGAGCGTGGACTGGCAGCCCGAGTTTCGGTATCCGATGACATCATCAATCAACTGGCACTGGCGGCAGATGGCGATGCACGCCGATCGCTGGTGCTGCTGGAGCTCGCCTGCGATCTGGCACTGGCAGAGTCTGAGCAAAACGCGGTAATTAGTGGACAGATACTGGCAGAAGTGACCCGTGATTCACTGCGCCACTTCGATCGTGGTGGCGATATTTTTTACGATCAGATATCGGCCATGCACAAATCCGTGCGCGGCAGCGATCCGGATGCCGCGTTGTACTGGTTCTGCCGCATGATCGACGGCGGTTGTGATCCTTCCTATCTTGCACGACGGATCGTACGCATCGCCTCTGAAGATATCGGCAACGCCGATCCCAGAGCCCTGCATCTGGCACTGGATGCGTGGTCTTCCTTCGAGCGTTTGGGCAGCCCGGAAGGCGAGCTGATGCTCGCGCAGGCTGTGCTGTACCTGGCCGCAGCAGCCAAAAGCAATGCCGCTTATGTCGCCTATAAGCGTGCGATGGATCTGGTGGGGCAGAGCGGTAACGCCGACGTGCCCGTGCATCTTCGCAACGCG
Organism: uncultured Granulosicoccaceae bacterium; assembly: GCA_964646405.1. GTDB lineage: Bacteria > Pseudomonadota > Gammaproteobacteria > Granulosicoccales > Granulosicoccaceae > CAKZSB01. Next base: position 9,784 of record CAZYDV010000080.1, read on the forward strand.
CCGACTCAACTGATGAAAACGCTGGGCCACGGTGCGCAGTATCGCTATTCGCACGATGAAGAAGGTGCGTTCAGCGCTGGTCAACGCTATTTCCCTGATGGCATTGATCCGGCACCTTTATACGAACCAGTTGATCGAGGGCTGGAGAGTCAGATTCGCAGTAAGCTGGAGTATTTGCGTAGTAGGAAGTCGGACGGGTGAGATGATACCGGTGCAGCGGCGGTGCATGCTGTAGTGGGTTGGTAGAGCAGAGTGTTAATCGGGTAACCCGCCGCGTGAGCAAGGCATGTTGAGTTCGGCCTTGCTGACGCGTCGGGTTGCCGGTGTAGTGACGGTGTTTAGTGCAGGGGCGAGTTGGTAGAGCAGAGTGTTAATCAGGTAACCCGCCGCGTGAGCAAGGCATGTTGAGTTCGGCCTTGCTGACGCGTCGGG
>CAZYDV010000080.1:10315-20334 GCA_964646405.1 uncultured Granulosicoccaceae bacterium
TTACCGGTGCAGCGGCTCTACCGATCGCGACTGCGACTCCTGTCTGTGTCTCTTTGGAGCTGGTTATCACTGTTTTGTGGATCGCTCTGGTTGTAGATTTCCATCGAATTTTCCGGAGCGCGCGCATCGGGCTTTACTCCGGGTTCGTTCAGCACAAGCCGGTTGGCCAGCCACCAGATGGTGCTGCTTAGAACCAGCGCCCAAATGGCGACGACGATCATCGCCGCGTGTTGACTGGCCGGCAGGCCGGAGCGAATTAACTTGTGGGCTTGCTGTCTTGCGCGTGCCATGACTTCGGGCGGGATCATCTTTTCCAGTGCGATGATGCCCAGCGGCAGTAAAATCAGATCGTCGAGCAGGCCGAGCACGGGTATGAAATCCGGGATCAGATCCACTGGGCTCAAGGCATAACCGATCACCAGCATGGCAAAATATTTTGCGTACGTCGGTGTGCGGGGATCGTGCATGGCGATATAGAGCGCATAGATTTCCGACTTGATGCGTTTTGCCCATGCCTTGAGGGATTCTATGCTTCGTTTAATCACGGGTGTGCATCCGGTGCACTGATGCTCCAACCCGGTTGCCAGGCTAACATCAACAGATCGATTCCTGCGTCGCACCGCGCTGTTGCGCCAGTGCCCACTCCACGTGCTCGCGCACAAGCGCGGATGGATGATCGACGCGACTTTTCAGGGCGTCGATAACTTGCGCGTCTTGGGTGGCATTGCCCAACGCGACTGCGATATTTCTAAGCCAGCACTCGTGCCCGATACGACGAATGGCAGAGCCTGCCGTGCGTTCGAGAAACTCACTCTCGGTCCAGCTAAATAATTCAATCAGGTCGGCACAATCGAGTTGGTGGCGAATGGCGAAATCGGGTTCGGTTGTCGCCTGGGCGAATTTATTCCATGGGCAAACGAGCTGGCAATCATCGCAGCCATAGATACGATTGCCGATCAGCGGGCGTAGTTCAAGTGGAATCGAACCACGCAATTCGATGGTCAGGTACGAGATGCAGCGGCGTGCGTCGAGCTGATAAGGTGCCACAATGGCTTGTGTCGGGCAGATATCTATACACGCCTGGCAACTGCCGCAGTGGCTGCTGCGTGCGTTGTTTGTCTCTGGCAGATCCAGATCGGTGTACAGCTCGCCTAGAAAAAACCACGAGCCGGCTTCGCGGCTGAGCAGGTTGGTGTGCTTGCCGATCCAGCCAAGACCGGCGGACTGGGCGAATGCTTTTTCCAGTACTGGTGCGCTGTCGACGAACGCGCGGTAGCCAAACGGGCCGATTTCGTCGCCGAGTTGTTCCGCCATTTTCTGTAGCCGGCGACGCATCAGCTTGTGGTAGTCGCGGCCCAGCGCGTAGCGGGAGACAAAGGCTTTGCTGTCATTGTCGATGATCGACCATGAGTCGGCCGCCTGCGGTGGCAGGTAGTCGAGCCGAACCGAAATAACGGTGACCGTGCCATCGTGCAATTGATCGGGCTTGCAGCGCAGGTTGGCGTGGCGTTGCATGTAGTCCATTTCGCCGTGATAGCCGTTGTCGAGCCAGTTCAGAAAGTGACGTTCGTGTTCACCGAGTCTGGCGCGGCTGTAGCCCACCTGGCTGAAGCCAAGCTCATTCGCGATGCGATTGATGCGATCGGGAAAATCAGCGCTGGTGCAGGGTGGCATGCCTTGGCGGACGGGTGGCTTGAAAGACGACTGACAATGATAAACGTTCACGCGCTGGCGTGTAACGCCACTACGCGCGTTGCAATGTCACTTCGGGAAATGCCCGTTCTTGTAGTATATCAGGCTGCCGGCGGTGCCCTGCCAATGGTGCCATTGCGCGACCGGTTCGCGCAGCCAGGTGCCGGTTGGGTACTGGCCGAGGTTGTCGGTGAGTGTGCCGTTCAGCACCAGTATTTCTTCGCCCTGTGGATCGAGGCCGGGCTTGAAGCTGCCCTCCTGCTGCCACCGGACCAGCATGGTGCTGTCGCCGCCAAACGCGTGTAGCGGGCAGATGTCACAGATGCCGTCGGCATTGGATATCCACTGCTCCGGATCGCGGCTGTCGATACTGCGGTAACCATCATCCTTTGCCGGGAACTGATTGTATTTCAGCAGCAAGGTACAGCCGGATTCGGTGTGCAGCCGTCCGGGTGCGCTGAAGCCTGGAAATCGCAGATAGAAGCCCCCCGGGTACTCGCTGTGGTCGTCCGCCACGGCCCCGGTGATGACCAGGCATTCCAGCCCGTTCTCGACGTTTGGCAACTTCAGCGTGTCGCCAGCCGGCATGGTGACAAAGGTTGTGGTGCGACTGATATTTGCGATGGTGTGACGCGCCAGCACCCGTTCTGCGAGTTTACTGCCATTGGATTCGAGGCTGCCGACGCTTTGCTGAACGCGATGCAGGTAGTCGGTGTTGCGCTCGGGCAGTGGGTTGGATGACGTGCGTGCCATGTGCAGGGGGTGACGACAAATCGGGAGAGGTTACAGCAGTTGGCGGCAGTCGCCGGGAAAGTTTTGCGTAAAAAGACGGGGTGATACGGATATCACCCCGTTAAGTGCGCTGCTAAGCGCTGGCGGAGAATACTGTCGTTTTTTTATTGACAGCTTATGTTGGTAGTCTTGCGCCCTGGCCGGCGCTCATACCTTATATTTATGGACTTACTTTTTATTATATCGGTACAAAAAACAGCATTTCGGTGATTAGCCGAGCGTGAAGCAGGTCGCGCTGGATTGCGCAGACTCTTCGCCGCCGCGGATCGCCGAGATTCGGAAGCAGCCACTGTCGCGGCCACCCAGATTGAGGTCAGTCACCGGGTTGAAAGTCAGGCTCGGTGTGTCCGCGTCAAAGCCCCGTGATGTCACGCGAATCTCGCGCAGCATGGTGCTGGTATGTTCGTTTTCGTCAGGTCCGAAGTAGATGCGGTAGCCGGCAATGTTCTCCTCGGCCGCGTTGGCGGGCCATGACAACTCCACTCCGGCGACGCCACACAGCGGACAGGCGACATTGATCTGGATGCTCGCCATCGACTGATTGCCGATAGCATCGCGGATGCTGTAGACGATGGTGTCGCTGCCGTCAAAGTTGTCGGGTGCCTTGTAGACGACCACGCCACCGGCGCGCGCTTCGATCATGCCCTCGACCGGGTCGGCATCAAGGCGAAACGATACGGTGTCGCGGTCTGGAATCTGGTCGTTTCTCATGGGTGCGATGGCCGCGTGCTGGCCGGCGTTGACGTCGACGCTGTCGGCGTTGGCCTGCAGCCACGACTGATCGCCTTCACCATCGAGAGAGCATCCGGCGCAGGCCACTGACAGAAACACGGTGCTGGTAGAGGAGTCACCGAGGCTGTCGACGAGGCGATAGGTGATTTTGTCGGTGCCTTCGAAGTCTTCGTTGGCGGTGTAGCTGATCTCACCGTTGTCTAGCAGCTCGACGGTACCGAATTCAGGCGAACCCAGCAGTTGCAGTTCGGTCTCCTGGTCGGCGAACGTGTCGTTGCTCAGAAGGCTGATGGTGGTGGCTTGTCCGGCGACGATCTCTTTGATGTCTGTGGAGGCGCTGAGCTCGCCTGCCTGTGCGGCGGCGAACTCGGGTGGTACGGCGATCTGGCTGGTGATGGGGAGTTCGGAGTCGCCTCCGCCTCCGCCGCAGCCAGCAAGCAACAAAACGGTTGCGGTTGCGGTGGTGGTCAACCCGAGTCGACTAAATCGGCGCGAGTGGCCGGGCTTACGGTTAGTGTTACCGTGCATATTCTGCCCCCTGAAAACAATTGTTATTTTTATTATTAATTTGCAACAGTGAGTGTGCCGCTGCTGCATGTTGCGTTGTGTAACGACTGCGGCCGCCAGCTCTTGAGTATTTTTTTCATCGGTGGGCGGGTAATTCGCCGATTGGCGACTGATGCGCTGCCAGCCCTCACAGCAAAGCGATGAAAATTCAACGCTTAGCAGTGAATAACCAGAATCTGCTTTACAAGGGACAGTGTTTCGGTACTGGTTCCCAGAGTCGGCAAATGCGGAGCTGCGCGGCGTCGACCAGCAAGATGGCGCGGTTCGGCAGGCTTGCGCTATCTGTAACCGCGCGGCTTTCAATGTGTTCGTCTCGCGGTTTAGAATGCCGCGTTTTGCGTTGCGAATCGGTAGTCACACCAGATTCACGGCGAACCGCTTGCGAAATGGACACTATTAATAATGAGTGACGACGAACTGGGGCCTGACGGCGAACAGCAACCGTTGATGGAGTTCACCGAGAAGGCCTACCTCGACTATTCGATGTATGTCATTCTGGATCGCGCGCTGCCGCACATCGGCGACGGTCTGAAGCCGGTTCAGCGACGCATCATCTATGCGATGTCGGAGCTAGGCCTCTCCGCCACCTCGAAGCACAAGAAATCTGCGCGCACCGTGGGTGACGTGTTGGGTAAATACCATCCGCACGGCGACTCGGCCTGTTACGAGGCGATGGTGCTGATGGCGCAGCCGTTCTCCTATCGCTATCCGCTGATCGACGGGCAGGGTAACTGGGGTGCGCCCGACGACCCCAAGTCATTTGCCGCGATGCGTTATACCGAGGCGAGGTTGTCGCGCATCTCACGCGTGTTGTTGCAGGAGCTTGGGCAGGGCACGGTCGACTGGACGCCCAACTTCGACGGCACGATGAACGAACCGGCGCAGTTGCCGGCTCGTTTGCCTCACGTGTTGCTCAACGGCACCACCGGCATTGCGGTGGGCATGGCCACCGATATTCCGCCGCACAACCTCAATGAGCTGGTCGAGGCCTGTGTCCATCTGCTCGACAAACCGAAAGCCACAGTAGCCGATCTGATGGAGCATCTGCCTGGCCCGGATTATCCCACCGCGGCGGAGATCATCAGCTCGAGGGATGATCTGTCTCGTATTTATGAGACGGGCAACGGCAGTGTCCGGATGCGGGCAATCTATCGCGTTGAAGACGGCAATATCGTGATCAACGCGCTGCCGCATCAGGTCTCCGGTGCGCGTGTGATAGAACAGATTGCCCAGCAGATGCAGGCCAAGAAATTGCCGATGGTGGAGGATCTGCGAGATGAGTCAGATCACGAGCACCCGACACGGCTGGTCATTGTGCCGCGCAGCAGCCGCGTGGTTGCCGATTCACTGATGCAGCATCTTTTTGCTACGACCGATCTTGAGCGCAGCTATCGCGTCAACCTGAATGTCATTGGTATCAATGGTCGGCCGCAGGTCAAGGATCTGCGCACCATGCTCGGCGAATGGTTGCAATTTCGACTCGAGACGGTCAGGCGTCGCTTGACCTGGCGGCTGGATAAGGTCAACAAACGCCTGCATCTGCTGGCCGGTCTGTTGATCGCCTATCTGAACATCGACGAAGTCATCGCCATCATTCGCAACAACGATGAGCCCAAGCCGGTGTTGATGAAGCGCTTTTCTTTGTCCGACGAACAGGCCGAGGCGATTCTCGAGCTGAAACTGCGGCATCTGGCGAAGCTTGAAGAAATGAAGATTCGCACTGAGCAGGCAGAGCTTGAGAAAGAGCGCGATCAGTTGGAGAAAACGCTCGGCTCTGAACGGCGCATGAAGACGCTGGTAAAGAAGGAGTTGCGCGAGGATGCCGGTGTCTATGGCGATGAGCGGCGCTCACCGATTGTTGAGCGCGACGCCGCCCAGGCGATGAGCGAGAGCGACCTGATTCCCAGTGAGCCGGTAACCGTGGTGCTGTCTGCGCGTGGCTGGGTTCGGGCAGCAAAGGGTCATGAGGCAGATCCGGAAGCGCTCAACTACAAGTCTGGTGACAGCTACCAGCACTCGGCGCGCGGGCGCAGCAATCAATCTGCGATGTTTCTGGATTCGACCGGACGCGTCTATTCGGTCGCCTCGCACGGCCTGCCTTCGGCGCGCAGCCTCGGCGAGCCGCTGGCTGGCCGGGTCAAGTCGCCCGATGGCGCGACGTTTATCGGCGTGATGATGGGAGCGAACGAGTCAAAATTTGTGCTGGCGTCCGGCAGCGGCTATGGCTTTGTCGGCACACTGGGCGATATGGCCAGCCGCAACAAGGCTGGCAAGGCAATGCTGAGTGTGCCGGCCGGCAGTTCGGTGCTGATTCCGCAACGCGTGCGGGACGCCAAATCAGATCTCGTCGTCGCGATTAGTTCCGATGGCAAGATGCTCGCGTTTCCGGTCTCCGAGCTGCCCGAGCTCAGCAAAGGCAAAGGCAACAAGATCATCGCATTGCCCAAGGCGGCTGGCTGCACCTTGTTTGCGCTGCGCGTGGTCGGCGATGGCCAGGTGCTGAAGGTGGTCAGCGGTAAGCGTCACACCTGGTTCAAACGCCGCGATCTGGAAGAGTACATCGGCGAGCGTGGCAAACGCGGCTCAAGTCTGCCGCGCGGCTTTCAGAAGGTGGCCGATGTCGAGGTAGAGGGCTAGAAGCCTGCCCGACTGGCAGGCCTCTTAACCTCAAGCCCGTTACATCAATGGGTAACCTGAATCGGTGGACAACAATGTGAAATTGCGTCAATCAGGTTGAGTTGGCTGGGTTTACCACCTACCTTGCGATTGATCAAACAGTAAATCAGACAGGAGTGAGTGCGATGATGGGCTTTGATATGTCCTATATGTTGTTAGTGATGTTGCCCGGTATGGCGTTGTCGGGGTTGGCGTCGATGATGGTCAAACGCACTTTCGCCAAATACGAAACGGTCGGTACCGCTGCCAACCTGACCGGCGCTGAGGCGGCGCGCCAGATGCTTGAGCGCGCCGGCGTGACAGATTGCCGGATTGAGGCAGTCTCCGGGCGCCTGAGCGATCACTACGACCCGCGCGATAAAACCCTCAGACTCTCCGAGCCGGTCTATGGCCAAAGCTCGGTATCGGCCATTGGCGTGGCCTGCCACGAGGCGGGTCACGCACTGCAACACGCGCAGGGTTACAAGTGGCTGAAAATGCGTTCCTCGCTGGTGCCGGTCACGAATATTTCCAGCAAGATGTCCATGCCGATACTGATGGTCGGCATGATGATGCTCGCGATGGCGCCGGCACTGGGCCTTTGGGTGGTGCTGCTCGGCTGCGCCCTGTTCGCTGCGGCAGTGGTTTTTTCGGTTGTGACGCTGCCTGTGGAATGGGATGCCAGTGCGCGCGCCAAAACAGCCATGCTGCAAGCCGGCATCGTCACCGAAGACGAGGCCGATGGCGCCGGCAAAGTGCTGAATGCCGCGTTTCTCACCTACCTGGCAGCGGCCATCAGCTCGATTCTGACGCTGCTCTACTATCTGCACCGAGCCGGTATTCTGCGGATGTTGATGAACCGCCGCTAGTTGAAGTCACTGGCGGCCCGCCCTCGCAGGCCGCCGGCAATTTGCACGGCTGTGGTTTGGGCCGGAAAAAGCTATAATTGTCGCCTCACTCGACGGAACATCCCATGGCGACTTTCAGCACCAACGAATTCAAGGGCGGATTGAAAATCATGCTCGACGGCGATCCGTACAATATCGTCGAGAACGAATTCGTTAAGCCAGGCAAGGGTCAGGCTTTCAACCGCGTCAAGGTGCGCAATCTCAAGACCGGCAGGGTGGTCGAGAAGACATTCAAGTCTGGCGAGAGTGTCGAGGCGGCCGACGTCGTCGACACCGAGCTGCAATACCTCTACACCGACGGCGAGTTCTGGCACTTCATGGATTCGGTCAGCTTCGAACAGATCGCCGCATCCGAAACGGCCGTCAGTGACGCAAAGTTATGGCTGAAGGAGCAGGACAACTGCGAGGTTACCCTCTGGAACGGCGTGCCGCTAAGCGTTACCCCGCCAAACTTCGTTGAGCTAACCATTACCCAGTGCGACCCGGGTCTGCGCGGTGATACCGCCCAGGGCGGCAACAAACCAGCCACGCTCGAGACCGGTGCCGTAGTGAAGGTGCCGCTTTTCATCGAAGAGGGCGAAGTCATCAAAGTTGATACCCGCAGCGGTGAGTACGTCAGCCGGGTCAAGGACTGATCGCCGGCAAAAGTGAGCCAGCCGCACGCCGTTGATTGGCGGCCTAATGCGTCGATTGATGCACTGCGCGCACGGGCAGTTTTGTTGGCGCACCTGCGCCAGTGGTTTGCATCGCAAGATGTACTCGAAGTAGAGACGCCGCAGCTATCGGTGGCCGCCAACACCGATCCCCACATCCAGAGTTATCACATTGCGCAGGCCGATCGATACCTGCGAACCTCTGTCGAGTTTCACCACAAACGTCTGCTCGCAGCGGGTGTGGGTGACATCTACGAGATTGGCCGGGTGTTTCGCATGGCGGAGCAGGGCCGGCACCACAACCCAGAGTTCACCATGCTCGAATGGTATCGGCTCGGTATGGATCACCACCAGCTGATTGATTCGATCGAGCAGATGCTTCGACAGTTACACGATGACTATCCGGGTATGACGAGAATGTCGTACCGCGACTGCCTGCGCCAGTATGTGAATCTCGATCCGGCACAGGCAAGTCTGGCCGATCTGATTGAGGCGCTCGAGGCGGCAGGCGTTAGTCCGCCAGAATCCATCTGCGGCGATGCCGATGCACTGCTGGATCTTTTGATCGGCGCGGTGCTGGCGCAGCGTTTGCCGGCCGGTCAGTACACCTGCATTGTCGACTACCCGGCCAGTCAGGCATCGCTTGCCCGAATCGATCGAAGCGACCTGCAGTGGCCGGTGGCCAACCGGTTCGAAATCTACTTTGGCGCGCTGGAACTCGCCAACGGATTTCACGAACTCGACGACGCGGCAGAACAACGGGCGCGCTTTGAAGCCGACAACCGCGATCGCAGCACAATCGGATTAAATCAAATGCCAATCGATCAACATTTGATCGACGCATTGAACGCGGGCCTGCCCGATTGTGCCGGCGTCGCGATTGGGCTCGATCGGCTGCTGTTGGCTCTGCATCCGCAGTTCGCCTGCCTGCAGGACGTACTGGCGTTTAGCTGGCCGCGCGCCTGATGCAGCAGGATGCTGTATTGCGCTATGGCGATAGCGACAAAGCGGTGGTCGATCGATTGCTGAGCCGATTGGGGCTTCGGGTGCAACGCGTGGCCAGTGGCGAGCCGATTGCCGGCAGTTTCTGGGGTGACGAGGAAGCCGGCCTGATTGGCGATGTGATCTACCTGCGCGATGACACGCCGCTGCACTCACTGATGCACGAGGCCTGTCATTATAAATGTATGGATGAAGCGCGGCGGGCGACGCTGCACACCAATGCCGGTGGCAGCCAGGCGGAAGAGAACGCTGTGTGTTATCTGCAGATTCTGCTTGCCGATGCGCTGCCGCAAATGGATCGGGCGCGCATGTGCACCGACATGGATGCCTGGGGTTACAGCTTCAGGCTGGGCAGTGCCGCCAGCTGGTTTGCCGAGGATGCCAGCGAAGTACGCGAATGGCTTGAATCGCGCGGATTAATCGCTTTTGCCCGCGAAGTGACCGATTAGCTGCCCCATCTGCAGTGGCCGGCCGGCTTTAAGATCATCGCACCAGCGGGTGTTTTTTTCGGCCAGCAGAATCACCGTTGAGCCCATATTGAATCGGCCCATCTCTTCACCGATGGCAAGCGACGGCGCATCGTCGCCGTAGTCGCGATGCACTGCCGTGCGGCCATTGGGTGGCGTGATCAGTCCCGCCCAGACGGTTTCGATCGCGGCCACGTTGATCGCCCCGACCAGAACCATCGCTAGCTTGCCAGCGTCAGTATCGAAGATGGCCACCACTCTTTCATTTCGGGCAAACAGTCCCGGCACCACCCGCACGGTGTGTGGTGCAACGCTAAACAGACGGCCCGGGATGTAATGCATCGATAGCAGCCGGCCGGCCAGTGGCATGTGAATGCGATGATAGTCTCGCGGCGACAGATACAGTGTGGCGAACTTTCCGTTCTCGAAGGCGGCAGCGTCCTCGGCGCGCCCGCCCAACAACTGCCTTAGTGAATAGTCGTGTCCCTTGGCCTGAAAGATTCTGTCAGCGTCGATGTCACCGGCCTCGGAGACGCGTCCATCGACCGGAC
>CAZYDV010000081.1:0-20163 GCA_964646405.1 uncultured Granulosicoccaceae bacterium
CCAGGGTGCGAATCAGCTGAGTCAGATCGTCGATCTTTTTCAGCCCCAGTGCGCGTGCCAGCAACTCCGGTGCATTGCGATTCTCGATTCGCAACGCGCGGTGGTAGCACTCGCGGTATTGATCAAAGCCGCTGTCGAATACCTGCAGGCGCGAATTGTCGCGCAGCCGCTGCTTGAGCTGACGCACGTTGCCATCGCCAAAGGCCGCCAGCAACTCGCGCAGTGTGTAGTCGCTGCGCCCAATCAGATAGAGCCTTTGCACATCGGCCAGTGAGCTGCTTGGCTGTGTGGTCCAGAACAAAGCAGCCAATACAATATGGCTGCCGTCATCGCCGCGATAAAGGGCGCGCAGTGCGGTGTGAGTTGGCCCCTCTCTTTTATTGATCACTCGGGTGCGCGCGCCATCGTGATCGCTGCCGAAGCTGCCGCGCATATAAGAGATCAGCGTTCGGTCGGAACGATCGCCCTGCGCGGCGGCGATGTTGAATGCGTTTCTGCCAGCCGGCAGCAGCAGTGCCATCAAGCCATCGATCAGCGTTGATTTGCCCGAGCCATTGTCGCCGGTAATCAGGGTGCCGTCTGGATCGATGCGGGCACTGTGCAGGCCATCGAACGAGCCCCAGTTAAAAACTGACAGCTCGGCCAGTCTGATCTGGCCGGTCAGCGCCAGCTCAGACGCGAGCATGGTCGTCACCGTCGAAGAGCCCGCGCGTGGCCGGTGGATCCGGCTCGGGCGCGGGCGGGTTATCTGGCTCTTTTTCTTCCGCTGTCACTGTGCGATTGGCAGCATCGCCCGTTGTTGCGTCATCGGTTTGCGAGAGCTTGCGATACTCTTTTTCAAGTTGTGTCAGAAATTCAGAATCGACCACGTAGCGAATCACCGGTGTGATCTCCAGGCGCTCGCTGTCGCCGCGAACACGCGCGACGATTTTGTGCTTTTCCAGTTTGTCCAGCGCACCGTTGAGCTTGCGCTGATCGATTGCACTGTTGTTGCTGAGCGGCAGGAACGGCAGCAGTTGCGCGGCGATTTGCTCGCGCTCGACCAGCACGCGCGTCTCGCCGATATTCTCACGCTGCTGATAGTGTTTGCGCAATACGATCACCAGCAGCGAATCGTATAGCGTCATCGGGCGACGCTGAATCAGTTTGACGAAGGACTCGCCAATGTCTTCTTCATCGTCTTCATGTTGCTGCAGAATGATGGCCACCTCGGCGCGCGGATCCAGCAACAGATCGAGAAACATATCAGCCAGGTGGTGTCGAATAGCCTCCTCGTGACGACACACAGCATCGTAGAGCAGGCGTTTCTGTTCACCGAGAATCACGCCTTGTTTGAGCAGTGTGACCAGTGCCCGACGCGCCTCGGGATCGAGCGTGCCATAGTGCTCTGCAGACGGTGTCTCGGCCTCGGCAGCCGAATCATCTGGCGCCGTTGGCGGTTCGGCTTCGGTGACGCTGCCCGGTGCACGCTGCAGCGAACCGATCATCTGATCGAAAAACGCGCCACCGCCCGAAGTCGAAGCCGTGTCGTCAACTTCGCGCTCATCGTTCACAGTGACAACTCCTCGAGGGCGGTGGGAAAGAGCTTCGCATCCAGCAGATACCCTGGCATGCAGGCACGCAGGCGGGTGCCGTCGCTGTCAAAGAATTCGACGGTTTCATCATCCGGCAGTCGCGGCGCATCGGTTGCGACCGCAATGCGCATAAAGGCGACCAGTTCTTCAAGCCCCTGGCGCTGGCTGCAGCTATCGAGCAGCTGTCCAATCGTCGAAGGGCCATTCACCGCCAGCCGTTGCCGGATCGATTCAGCCAGTTCGAGTATCTGCACCGACTGCAGACTGGCGAGAATATCAGCACTTGCCTCACGCGAGTTGTGGTGCTCCGACACCTGTGTGTTGAGTTGCGTGTCGGCGCTGTAGAGCTGCCAGCTGGTGACTGATTGCATCTTCGCATTGCCGCTGGCGATACCGATGCCCAGTGGCTGATTGTGATTTTGATCTTTCAGCCCGACGGCCAGTTGCTCCAGCCGACCGAGCAATTCATCGACGACACGGTTCTCCTGCAGGGCGCCGCGTTCGATGAACAATCGCAGACTCTCCTCGGTGCGGCGACGTACCTGAAAAACCCGGTCGCTCTCGCGGCTCAGCTCTCGCATCAACTGGCTGAGGTAGCGATATTGCGATGGCTTGAGCCGTGCGGCCGCGTCGCTTGCTAGAATCGCGCGCAGTTGTTCGCGCAGCTCGACACTTCGATTCTGATCCATCAGCAAATCAAAAAAGCCCTGAAACGCTCGGCCCGCCTCCGACTCGGCAAGCAGCGTCTCCTCGTCCATCAATCGCTCCAGCACTTCACCGCGATTATCTGACTCGATCATACCGACCCGCGTCGCCTGATCGAGTTCGCGAATCTCGTCCTCAAGCCGACGAAAATCTCCGGTCAGCACGGCGGCCAGTTGATAGAGTTCACGCACCCGCTCGGTCGCCTCGGTGTCGTCGAGCTGATGCATCACGCCGGCATTCAAGTCATCGATATGACGCTGAATTTTTGCCTGTTGCGCATGCAGTGCCGAGAGCCGCTCTTCGACATCGGTTGACAGGCTCAACGCCAGATCGCGCGCGGCGTCCTGGACAATTCGCAGATGCGAGGCCGTGGCGTGAGTCTCGCGCTGATCCAGCGAAGTGGCAAAGCGCAGCGCAATTTCACAGGCATCGGTCTTACACAGGTTGTCATCGAACAGACGTAACCAGCCTGCATCAATCCAGTGGCGCAGATAGACGAGTGCCGAGACATCGGTTTCCCAAACGCCGTTTTCCCGGCTCGATTCGAGCTCCGCATCGAGCGCGGCCCGCGCCCGTGCAAACGGAACCTCGGTTTCCTCGTCGAATAGATCGGCGACGAACGCAAGGGTGTGCGGCGCGTTGTCTGATCGCAGCAGTTGCCACGCCTCGTGCTCGCGGTGCAGCCGTCTGAAGCGCGCCTGTTGATGTTGAAAACTCATGCCGCCAAGTGTAACCAACTTGCGGCGCCAGACAGCCCGATGTTTGTTTCAAAAGGAGGCTGCGTGGCTACAACCGTTATGCGTGACGATGCGCGATCGGCCAACACGTGAGTCGTCACTTATTCTGTAACGAAATGCTTACATATAGCTGATCTTCGCTCTAGATAAATCACTCAATACATTGTATTAATTACAACTTATATGGTATCGCAAAGTAGTTCGTAAGTAACATTTTTAAAACTGAGATGTATCAATCGGTTTACGATATGGATCTCTCATATCATGGCTGCACTTCCGAACAGCACCTGATCGACACCACACAATGACTCAATCACTCCGATCTCGCCAGCAGCCCGCCACCGACGACAAAGGACTCTACATCCACCCGACGTTCAAAAAGGCACACGCGTACATGCAATACGCGCTGATTCAGGAAGAAGGCATCGTGCTGGTGACAGGCGAACCCGGCATTGGCAAGACCGCACTGGTTTCGCGTGTAATCGACGAACAGGACAGTCACAGCCTCAATTGCCACTCGATCGAATGTGCACGTTACAGCGGCGTTGAGCTGCTCGGCCAGTACGCGCTGGCCTGTGAGGTGGAGACCGACACCACGACTATAACCGGCGTGATTTCCGCCATCACTCAACATCTTGAAGAGGTGAAAAAGCGCGGTAAAAGATCCGTGCTGCTGCTTGATGAGGCTCATTTGCTGTCAGACGAGGCGCTGGAAACCATTCGCCTGCTCAGTAATCTGCAACAGGCAGGTGACCCGATGCTGCAGATCTTTCTGATCGGACAACCCGCACTTCGTACTCGACTGCTGGCCCCGGAAATGACCCAGTTGCATCAGCGTATCATCGCAACCTGCAACATCGATGCACTCGACACGCAGGACACTCAGGGCTACGTGATGCAGCAACTCTCGGCGGTGAACTGGACCCCCTCTTCCGGAATCACCGACGGTGTGTACCGCGCTATCCACAGCGCAAGCCTCGGTATCCCGCGGTGGATTAACCTCATTTGCAACCGGTTGATGATCCACGCGATAGCGACCGATAGACTGCAGATAGAAATGGAAGATATTTGTGAAGTGCTGCGTGATCTGATGAGTGAGGATCTGCTGCCGGCACAGGTTCGCCAGAGCAACCGCTAGAGCAACCGCTAAACCGACTTCCCCCGCCATATGGAATGATATAACCACTAGGATCTGACAATGGAACTGTCGTTGTACGCTTGGGCCGCCGCATTTGCTGCGGCCTTTTTCTATTACCGACCAACGATTGCGCTGGGGTGACTATCCAATTGCCTTGGTCAACCGACGATTTCGCGGAGGTATCAGCGCGTCGGATCAGGTATCGACCCCGGACATGCGTCGTATCCTATAGCGCTGACTGGCAGCCTGATCCTTGTGAACTGATCTGATGGATGCACCACAGAACGAACCGCTGTGGCTCAACTACCGCCAATTGCGGCCGAAACAGTGGGCTCCCAGAACAGCAGATCGAAGACACTAAGATGACTCAAGCGAGCAGCCTGGTTGTGGAACCTTCACAATCTGCCACCGATGCCTACGGATACTACATCCACCGCTCTTTTCAAAAGGCGCAGTCGTATATGCAGTACGCGCTGTTCCAGGGCGAAGGAATGGTCCTGATCACAGGCGAACCCGGTAACGGTAAGAGCGCGCTGATCCATCGGGTGATAGCCGAGCACTCAGACCAGTATCAGAAGCTCGACACGATCGAGTGCGCGCGTTTCAGCGGCACCGATCTGTTGGTCCGATATGCCGATCTGTGCGGCATCGAACTGGCGTCAGATAGTACAGCCGCACAGCTCACCGCCGTCACCAGTCATTTAACCAAACTGCATCAACAGTCGAAACGTTCGGTGCTGATCCTGGACGAGACGCACTTGCTGACCGACGAGGCGCTGGAAACGGTGCGTCTGCTCAGCAACCTGCGCGCAGACAGCGAGCCGCTTGTACAGATATTTCTGGTGGGTCAACCGCTGCTGCGCGAACGTCTGCTGACACCTGAACTCAGTCAGTTGCACCAGCGAATTATCGCCACCTGCAAACTCGAGGCGTTGAATGAAGAGGAGACGCAGGGCTATATGCTGCAGCAATTGGACTCACGTCACTGGGATGCGTCAGCAGGTATCGCCGATGGCGTCTATCGCGCCGTCCACAGTGCCAGCCTCGGTATCCCGCGCTGGATCAACTTGATTTGCAACCGCATCATGATTCACGTGCTCGCCAACGAGCGTCCGCGCATCGAATTCGAAGACATCTGCGAGATTCTGCAAGACCTGATCCGTGAGGATTTGCTGCCCGAGGAAGTTCGACAGGCGAATCTCGGCGCGACGCCGCTGCGACTTGCCAGCTAATCGATTAGTCAATCGGGCCGGTAGTCAGACGGCGGATCAATACGACAGAAGCCGCTGACTGATCAGCGGTTCTGCAGCGCGTCCACTACCGCGTCAGTCACCTGCTGAGTGTTGGCGTCGCCACCGACATCAGGCGTCACCACGCCGCGCGCGCAAACCGTCTGGATCGCGACCATCAATTGCTGCGAGGCATCGGCCTCGCCCAAATGATCAAGCATCTGGCAGATTGTCCAGAACGTCGCCACCGGGTTGGCGACACCCTTGCCGGTGATATCAAATGCCGAGCCGTGGATCGGCTCAAACATCGACGGAAAGCGACGCTGCGGATCGATGTTGGCCGTCGGCGCCACGCCCAGACTACCCGCCAGCGCGCCGGCCAGATCCGATAGAATATCGGCGTGCAGATTGGTTGCGACGATGGTATCCAGACTCTCTGGTTTTAGTGTCATGCGCACCGTCATGGCATCCACCAGCATTTTGTCCCACGTAACATTGGGATAATCCCGCGCTACTTCGGCAGCGATTTCATCCCACATCACCATGCCGTGGCGCTGGGCATTGGATTTGGTCACCACCGTTAGAAATTTGCGAGGCCGCGATTGAGCGAGATCAAACGCATAACGCATGATGCGCTCTACCCCGACACGGGTGAAGATCGAGACTTCAGTAGCGACCTCTTCAGGCAACCCGCGGTGAGCACGCCCGCCGTGCCCGGCGTACTCGCCCTCAGAGTTTTCGCGCACGATAATCCAGTCCAGATCGCCAGGCCCTTTGTCTTTAAGCGGCGCCGATATGCCCGGCAATATTCGCGTCGGCCGCACATTGGCGTACTGATCAAAGCCCTGGCAGATCGGCAGGCGCAAACCCCATAAGGTGATGTCATCAGGCACATCCGGCGCGCCGACCGCGCCAAACAATATCGCGTCAAAGGGTTTTAGCTGATCCAGGCCGTCTTCGGCCATCATCACACCGTGCGATTTGTAGTAGTCGGAACCCCAGGAAAAATGTGTTACTTCAAAATTGAATTCGTTGGTAGTACTCGCCAACGCGGTCATCACCTGCAGGCCGGCGTTAATCACTTCGGGGCCAATACCATCGGCGGGTATCGCCGCGATCTTATGCGTGCGCATGAGCACTCCGGTTGTGGTGAAGACAGAGTTTTAAAAAATGCATTGATGACACTCAGGTCGACAGGATCAGACAGGCGGAGTCCTGGTCATCGTACAGACGCGCCAGCAGATCTGCCCGGCAGCGGGTGATTGCCGAGTAGTTCAAACTGCCCTTGGCCGTGACCTCGGCATCTTCAATCGACGGCGGTCGCGACATGATCAGCGCGCGCGCTATGCGATGGGACGAGCCCGAGGTGCTGCCAAGGGTTTGCAACTGCTCGACAATCTGCCGGCAATAGGGTTCATCAGTCACGGTCTGCCCATCGTTGACACGAGCCCGGGCTGGCAGCGCAAAGATCAATAGCCCAATATCGCTGCGATCAGCGCCAGTGACGACCACATCCTGCACCAGCCCCTGCAGACAATCGAGTGCCAGCAGTCGAATGCTCGCCGCCTGCACCCAGACGCCGCTCAACAGTTTGAAGTCCTCGCTTAAGCGTCCGTCGAATAACAGACCCTCGGTTGGCTTGTCTGCATCGGCAAAGCGCACCGCATCATGGGTGATGAAATAGCCATCTTCATCAAACGATTCGGCGTCTTTTTCCGGTGCATCAAAATAGGCAGTGATGACATTGGGCCCTTTAACACGGATTTCGTAGCGCTCGGGCTGACACGGCACCAGCTTGACCGATAACTCCGGTACCGGAACGCCGATCATACCGGGGCGCGCACCACCCTGGTAGTGCAGCAGACAGGAGGGCGCGGTTTCAGTCAGACCCCAACACGATGTCATCATGGGAATTGACCCACTGACCTCGCACGCCATCTGTTCCAGCGCACCCCAAAGCTCTTCGGGCAAGGACGCGCCGGCATACAGAATCATATCCAGATCCTCGAAAAACCGTCGCTTAAGCGAGACGTCGCGCCGCATCGCCGCCACCAGCATGGAATAGGCAATCGGCACGTTCAGACTAATGGTGCCACGTTGCATACTGAGATTTTCAAGCGTGCGCTCAAATAGACCTGGCACCGGTTTACCGTCGTCGATGATCAGGGTGCCACCGTTGCAGAGGATTAAATTGAAATTGGCATTGCCGGCAAACACGTGATTCCACGGCAGCCAGTCAACAATGACCGGTGGGCGTGCGGCGAGCAGTGGCATGCAGGCAAGATACTGCGCCTGATTAACAGTCAGCATGCGCTGCGTTTGCGGCACGCCCTTGGGGTTGCCGGTGGAGCCGGAGGTAAACAGTATTTTTGCCAGCGTCTCGGGTCCGACGCGTGCACGAATACCGTCCAGACTGGCGTCTATGTTGTGTCTCAGCGCATCGTCGAAACGCGAAGCTGTCGCCGGCACTTGGGCACTGACAAGCTTTGCAACCTTCGCAAGCGATGCGCTGTTTAAAGCGCGATGAAACCGTTCGCCGTCGTGGGCGTAGACCAGTGCCGGGCCGATTTTATCAATGCAGTAGTCCAGCCGTGCGGCCGCCTCGGGAATCAGGGAATACTGCTCAGCCAGCGGCGCGATCGGTGCGCCGATGGTGTGTGCAGCCAACATCAGTACCCCGTGGTCGATCCCCGGCCCTGACAGGACAATGATTGGCGTACCGGGCCCCATACCGCGCGCCAGCAGCGCCGAGGCCACCGCCTGCACCTGCTGCAGCGTCTCAAGGTAGCTGATCTCGCGCCAGCCAGCACCCGAGCGCTCTTTTAGAAAGATTCGATCGGGCGCCGTTTGCGCCCAGTATTGCAGCCACTCGCCGGTGTGTCGTGCAACTGGCCCAATCGACAGTTCCGAATGCAGGAAAAGTGTCCCGGACGGGTCGCGACGGCACGTCACCTGATGCGTTTTGTAGTGCGGTGTCTGCAACAGATTGTCTCGAGAGGTTGGTCGTGCAGTGATTCGACGGGGTTGTGCGGGCACGTGCTGTCGCGCATCCCACTGACAGACGAACATTATATCGTTTATGCTGCCAGACGTGACCCGGCAGTGATCCGCTAATGATATGGGCTCGCAGCCCCGCGCTACCTGTCCCCGGTTACGCCACCCACTGGAGAGAAAATTGAACTTGTTGAAAACCGCCAAAGCCACCGCCGTCGCGCTGGCGTTGTCTGCCACACACGCCACCGCCCAGGTAAACCTTACCGCCGAAACCGTCTCCCCCGGTGGTTCTGCCTATCTGGCGCCGGCGCATCTGGCTGAAGTCGCCGCCCAGCGCGGCATCGCCAACATTCAACTCAACGATTCGGCGGTACTGACCAATTCGGTTCAGAACGTCGCTGAGGGCAAGACCGACATCGCAGTGATGCCGATGATCCTGCCGTTCCTGCTCAATCGCGGCGTCGGTCCGTACACCAGCATAGGTGCAGAGAAAGGCGCAGAACTGGCTGCCAACCTGCGCATGCTTGCGCCCTACTCGCTCGGTGTCTTTTTCATGATGGCATTCGAGACCGAAGGCGTAACGAGCTGGGACGATCTCAAGGGCAAAAAGGTCATGAACGGTCCGCCTCGCGGCGCGGCCCTGAACAACGCGCGCTCGATCATTCAGATTATCACGGGCCTTAAAGATGGCGAGGGCTATGAGGGTATTCAGGCCGACTGGGGTCAGGTCACCGCGGTGATATCTGATGGTTCGGTCAATCTGGCCGTGCTGCCCGAGCTCTTCCCGAATGCGCGCACCACCCAACTGGGTGCGGCCGGACGCATGACCGCCATCGACATCCCGAAAGACATATTCGAGGGCGACGGCATGCAAAAATACATGAAAGCACCGGGTAATGCGCCTTTTGTTATGCCGCTGGAAAAAATTCAGGCGGGCCTGGGCGAGAGCTGGAATGTCATCTCCGATGATGACATGTTTCAGGGCATGTCGACTCAGGGTTCGATCGGTGTGAACAAAGATATGAGCGAAGCGCTGGCCTACGAACTGACCAAAGCCTATATCGAGACACTGCCCGAGCTAATGGGCAAAGCACCATTCGCCACCAGTGTGGGTTTTGATGCACCGGCCAACGGTGTGTGTGGCCCCAGCCCATACAAGTACCATCCGGGTGCTATTCGCGCGTGGGAAGAAGCCGGTTCTGAAATACCCGACTGCGCCAAGCCCTAAGCCCCGCCTTTTGCAAAAAATCGGTCCCGGACTCTGGTCCGGGGTTGAAGTTACCAGCGTTTTTCGTTCAGGCGAAATCTATGTCGGCATCGTCCGAGAGCACATCTGCGAGCCGCAGCGTCGTCGATGCGATTATCTATTCGATGGCACTGTTCATGGTGATTGTGGGTATCATCAATTCAATGCCGTCCATCCCCGGCTGGGACGACTTGATACGCTCGATCACCGGCATCGAGAAGCTGACGGTCAGACGCTTTGCACCCGAGTATTTTTATCCGGCCGTGTTCACCTGGATGATGGTGATCGTCGCACTCAAGCATTCGATGTGGTGCGACTGGAAAGACGCATCGCCACTGAAACGCCGCTTTGGACTTTTTATGGATGTGGCGCTGGTGCTGGCAGCATTCGCGATATCGCTGTCGTATCTGATCGAGATTTCGTCCGTCTGCCTGGTAGATCAGGTCACCGGGGATCGCGCGGCGTTGATGTCCACCGCGCTAAAGGATGCGGTTGCTTTTGCCGAGGAGTACGGTCTACCGGTACCCGATACCGTCGATGATCCCAAGTGTCTGAACACCACGGGCGTGTGGCTGGCGCTGATCATGGGCGTGTCGATTATGATCTTTCTCGGCTACAACATTAAAGTCTGGGGGCTGCCACTGGTTGCAGTCTCGATGACTGTGGCGCTCTATACCATCGGCACGGTTCTGGTGTGGTACTACTTCGGATCCGATGGCATCAACAAATACCTCGTCACCAAGCTCGGTGGCGAACCGCGCACGTTTCTGGATGGCATCCCGAATGTCAACGATGCGCTGATCAACAATGCGTCCGGCATTCTCGGGCGCTTCATGCACATCACATTGAATGTGGTGTTTCCCTACATCGTGCTTGGTGCACTGTTCGGCAAATCGGCTGGCGGCCAGGCACTGATCAAGATCGCCTTTTTGTGGACCCGCAGGCTGCGCGGCGGACCTGCCCACGCGGCAATCGTCTCATCCGCCATGTTCGGCACCGTCACCGGCGGGCCAATCGTCAACGTGCTGTCGACCGGGGTGCTGACCATTCCGATGATGATCAAACGCGGTTTTTCCAAAGTATTTGCCGGAGGTGTAGAAGCTGCCGCGTCCTCGGGAGGCTCGATCATGCCACCGGTGATGGGGGTGGCGGCGTTCATTCTCGCGGCACTCACCGCTGTCCCCTATCGCGAAGTGATCATCGCCGCCACGATTCCCGCCATGGCTTATTTTTTCTGCCTGTTTCTGTCGGCGGTGTTTCAGTCGCGCAAGCAGAACATTGGTGCGGTCGGCACCGTTTCTGACGATATGCGCCTGACCCGTGCCGACTGGCTGCACCTGCTACAAATCTTTCTGCCCATTCTCCTAATTTTGTTTCTATTACTCACACCGAAAGACCAAGTCGGCTGTGGCTGGATGGGCGCGCTGTTGGGCGCCGAGACCACCGTCAGCAACGGCATCTGCCGCGCGGTGGAAATGCCGTGGTTGCTGGAACTCTTGCAGGATGCTGCCGGCGATGCGTCCGCCGCCGGCTGGTGGGCGGCCTTTCTGGTCGCAATACTGTTGTTTCTGGATAAAGATTTTCGCCGTAAGCCACGCCTGTTTCTCGATGCCTTGTCAGAATCCGGTGTGACCATATCCACGCTCTATCTGATGTTTCTGGCCGTCACCGTCATCGACGTGTGCCTGACCTTCACCGGCCTTTCCAAGTTCGTCGCCATCGATATTCTGGGCTTTTTACTGTCGCTGGATCTGGGCGGTTCGGGTTCAGTGGTATTTCAGTTTGTCGCACTATTCATCACCATGGCGCTGGCGATACTACTCGGCATGGGCATGCCGGCGGTACCTGCCTATATTAATGTGGCACTTTTAATGGGGCCATTGCTGATTGGGCTGGGCATTGCCACCTTCACCGCCCACATGTTCATCTTCTACTTCGCGGTCGCCTCGGCCATCACGCCACCGGTGGCACTGGCCGCATTCGCTGCATCAACGATCACCAAAGCCGATCCGATGGCGACCGGGTTTTCCGCGGTGCGTTCGGGTATCGTGATGTTTATCATTCCCTTTGTATTCGCTATGTACCCTGAGTTGCTGCTGATCGACGCCGCCGTCAAGGATCCCGATCCAAGTGCTGCAGGCGCCTATCTGCCCGGCTACGATGGGCAGATTCACTTAGCCGCACTGGCCTGGCTCATCACGCGATTGATACTGGCTCTTTTTTTACTGGCCAGTGCGCTGGCCAACTACGATCGGGCACCCTTGTCGATACTTGAGGTCGCGTTTCGACTGCTGCTGGCAGCCCTGGTGATGCACGGCAATCCGCTGATATTCGGGCCTGCAATCGTACTGGCACTCGTCTGGCTGACATGGCACTTCAGTCGCAACCGGACCATGGCTGCCAGATGACTACCAGCACCGCCGAGCAGATCTGGCACAACGGTAGAATATATACCATGAACCGCGCTCGGCCGTTGGCCGAGGCCATCGCGGTTTCCAATGGTAGAATCATCGCAGTCGGCCGCGATGCTGACGTACTCAACCTGGCCGACCACCGAACCGTTTCGCATAATCTTGCCGGTCAGTTTGTGATGCCTGGCCTGGTCGAAAGCCATACCCATGCGCTGTGGGGTGCCTGCCGCGAACTCTATGACGTCTACACCGGTTTTGGCGCCACACTGGATCAGCTGCTCGATGCGGTAAAAATCAGAGCGGCGACCACACCTGCTGGCGAAATCGTTCATGGCGGTCCGTGGCGGCATGATATGCGACCACAGATGGGCAGCAACCCGCGCGCCGTACTAGATAATATATCGAGCGATCACCCCATCGTGCTGGCTGATATGAGTCAGCATTTGCTCTGGTGCAATTCAATAGCATTGCAACAGGCCGGCATCGGTCCCGATACCATCCCGCCGGCGGGTGGCGTTATCGAGCGGGATCCTGCAACAGGACTGCCCAGCGGCATACTGGCCGAAAGTGCCGCAGCCCCTGCCCGCAAGCTGATCAAACGCAATGCGTCACAGATGGCTGACGCTGCCCGGTATTTCGTCCGGCACTTCAATCAGCTTGGCTTCACCGCTTTCAAAGAGCCCATGGCCTATGAGGACGATCTGAAAGCCTACTACGCCGCCGATCAGCGCGGCGAACTCACCCTTCACACCGCCACCCACATCGTAAGATCCAGCCCGCTTGGCGAAGAAGCTGTGCCCTACGACACCATGGAGCGACTGCGTCACGACTATGCCAGTGACAACATCCGCACCGGTTTCGCAAAACTCTTTCTCGACGGCGTGGCGCCAGGTTTTACCGCGTCTTTTCTGGATCCCTATACCGCAGACAGCGGCTACAAGGCCACCGATCACGATCCTGACGCAACACTGCTGCTAAACCCTGACGAACTAAACGACACCGTTTGCGAACTCGACCGTCGCGGGTTTGTGGTGAAAATGCACGCCGTGGGTGACAACGCGATCCGCAAAGGGCTCGATGCGATAGAGGCCGCCAGGAAAACTAATGGCAATTCTGGTCTGCGCCACGAGATCGCACACACGAACTATGTATCCGATGCCGATCTGCCGCGTTTTGCAACTCTCCACGCAATCGCCGAAATGTCGCCGAAGATGTGGTTTCCCAATCCGGCCACCCCGACCCAGATTGCATTGCTGGGCGAATCACGCGTAGCGCGCAATCATCGCATCGCCGATCTGCTGGCCGCCGGCGCCGAGCTCACCTATGCCTCCGACTGGCCAGCCGCCGCACCGGACGTCAATCCCTGGACCGGCCTGTATGGCATGCTGACCCGGCGCAACGCAAACCCTGCCTACCCCGGCGTGTTATCTGCAGATCAGGCCATCACACTTGAACAGGCGTTGCCGATTTTTACTATAAACGGGGCCAGGTCACTTGGAATGGAGCATGAAGCCGGCACACTTACCCCTGGCAAATGCGCCGACTTCATTGTACTGCCAATGCCGCTACAGCAGATGCCGGTCGAAGAGATTGCACAGGTGCAAGTGCAACAGACGGTCTGGAACGGACAAATCGTCCATCAGCTATAGTCACCCGCGGACTACAGTCAAAGTGGAAGTCACATCCAGCTCCGGACAGTCGTTTGCCGCGTTATTCAAGATCAATAGTCCAGCTAACGCCCGGATTCAGTTCGTAACCAGCACCGATTTCAACCACGGCAACCGTGTCTGAATCGATCCTCAGGCGTACCGCACTATTGCTGCTGGTAGCGCCCGAGATGTTGTGTGGCTGTGAGAAGGTGAAGTAGTAGCGGTCAAATTTACCAGCCGGGAATACACCGAACACATTGGCCACTCCGCTCCAGAACGGATCGTCAGCGGCCGGTAAAACGGTAAAGGAAATTTTATCAGCCGTCAGATCGATTTCGTAAAGGCCCGGAATATCGCCAACCGGCGTACCCGACTGCATCAAAGCGGTGGGAAACTCTGTCTCTGTCAACGATAGCGTGGCGTTTTCATCAAAAGTATCATCTGCCAGCCCGAACTGGCTGGGGAACGAACCCTCAGGCATGCCCTCCTCGAGTGTGTTTCGCATCGTGATGTCAACGCCAGATGTAAGCGGACCGGAAATCAGATCGTCATCATCGCTGTCACAGGCCGACAGCATGAGTGTAACAACGACAGCGCAAGGGTAAAGTTGGTTGAATTGCATGGCTGTGGCCTTCTACTAGCGAGTGGAGTGATTTAATTGCCTACCTTGCCGGTAGTAGTGCAGCAACCGCGTAGGATGAATACGTTGAATTTTGCGTGGTACCGGCGGATCTATGGCGAGACGCTTTTTCCAAATCAGGTGCAATGACATTCACCAGTTCAGGCAAAGCTGATGGATCGATTTTTAAGTCGTGATGATAGGCCGTTCTTTCGCTGCTTATAATATGGACACGATCGGCTTCACTGTTCTGCAAATTGACGGAATGCCGATTGCCTTGTCGTGAGGCATCACCGATTCACAACGTCCCACGGGTTGACGGTTTTTTGTGTCGCGCGAGTGGGTTGAAGTACGCCACTTCATTCACCGGTTCGACAACTGGATAACGTGGCAAGCACAGAATGACGGCATGGAGGTGACGGTGCATCTCGGGTATACGACTACCTCACTACCCCTCCCACCGTCGTTCCGGACTTGCTCCGGAATTCAGCTCTTTGAGTCTTTTGGTGTGTTGCATAGGGCGATGCCGGGTCGATCAATCGCGCCGCCGACTACCGTCGATTCAGCGCCAATAGAGGCATTTAAGATGCCTTATCAACCCAATCTGAAAGACCCACCCGGCACGCTAAGTCTTCGCTAATTTTCGAACCCTATAGTTCTTCCATCAGCGAAACACGCTGATCAATCTGGCAACCACATTGGAAGACACACATGATCAACAGCACTAACACCGTTAACATCGATGGCGTCGCCTTTCGTCAATTTGACATCAAAAAGGCATTCTCGGCGGAGCACAGCGACAACTTCACCCGTTGGGTGGTCAGGCCGCTGGCGCTGCTGGCTGCGATCGGTATCGGCGTCGCCGCCTTTTTCGCCAGTGCAGTACTGATACTGGCATCGCTCGCACTGTTGCCGCTGCTGGCCGTCGCAATGTGGGCGATGAAGGCCAAACTGGAGCGGGACCTTGCATCAGCAGATACGACGATTGATGGTGACGTAAGCGCGGATGAGCGTGGCCAGGTCGCCGGCTAGTCCGTATCATTCGACGCATGCGAATACTGCTCGTCGAAGATGATCACCAGATAGGCTCTGCCATATCCGGCGCCCTGCAGGACGCCGGACTGGCAGCCGACTGGGTCACGGATGGCACCGCGGCGCTCGCGAGCATTGAGGCCGGCGCGTTTGAACTGGTGCTGCTGGACATCGGCTTGCCAAAGCAGGACGGGCTGAGTGTACTGCGCCAGATCAGGCAAAGGCGCAACAGTGTGCCGGTCATCATCATCACCGCGCGCGATGCCGTCGAAGATCGCATCGCGGGCCTCGATCTGGGCGCGGACGACTATCTGGTGAAACCATTCCGCATCGATGAACTGATGGCGCGTCTGCGGGCAGTGGCGCGACGCCATTCGGGCAGCGGGCAACCGCTTTTGGGCAACGATGATTTCACCGTAGACCCGGCTGAAAAAGCGGTCAGCTTTCGCGACCGTCCCATCGATTTGACTGGCAGGGAGTACCGCCTGATTCACGCGTTGATCCGCACGCCGGGCAGAATCTATTCCAGAGAAGAACTGGAAGAAAAAGTCTATGGCTGGGAAGAGGAAGTCAACAGCAATGCGATCGAGTTTCTGATTCATTCACTACGTAAAAAGACAGACAAAACCGCGATAAAAAATGTGCGCGGGTTGGGCTGGATGGTACCTAAAGGATGAGGCTATGGCCTCGCCAATGGCTCGCAGGCGACAACCCGGTTCTCGCCCGGCGGCTGCGCAATGCACTGTTTATCTCATTGTTTGCCGTGCTGGTGCTTGCCACCATCGCGGCATCGATCACCGCCTATCTCGAAGCCAGTGATGTGCAGGACGATACACTGCTATCCGTCGCCCGACTGGTGCGCAGCAATCAGATCGACGTGCGTGACCATGGACCTCGCTTCCACGAGCATGATAACGAAGATGGTGTGCAGGTGTGGCCACTGGGTAAATCGCGGCATGGCAGGTTTCCAATTAAAGCTTCGATTGGCGATGGTTTTCACACCGTTGGCGCCCGCGGCGAACTCTGGCGTGTCTACGTCACCGCCAACGCGCAGACCCGCTCAAGATACGCTGTTGTACAAAACCTGGGGGTTAAAACCGAAATGGCGATCAATAGTGCGATGAATACCGCGCTGCCATTGATGGGGCTTTTTCTTCTGACGCCACTGTTGATCACGATCATCGTGCGACACAGTTTCAAACCACTGAACCGGCTTGGCGCAAAGATTCGCAACAGCGACACACTGCAACCAGACCTGAGTCAGCGCGATGAAATTCCACTTGAGGTGACGCCATTTGTCTCCTCTATTGAATCGTTACTGAAGAAAAATGCCGAATACAATCTGCGCCAGCAGCGATTCATCGCCGATGCTGCACACGAGCTGCGCACGCCGATCACTGGCTTGTCTTTAGAAATTGAAAATCTGCAGGGTATGGAGAACAGCGCAGCTCGCCTTGAGCGCGAACAGCGGCTTGGAAAAAGTGCCAGCCGCCTGCAGCGCCTGGTAAACCAGCTACTTGACCTTGCGCGGGCGCAGGCGCCGGAGACCAGTCACCCTCGGGCAGTCAGCCTGAACACCCTGCTTCGCGAGCAGATTGCCGAACTCTATCCAGTCGCCGAGCGCAAGGGGCTGGAATTTGTCGTTGAACCCAATCAAACCGTGTCAGTCAACGACAGCAATCATCAGCTACAACACCTGTTGCGAAATGCGCTGTCTAATGCGATCAAGTTTTCACCCGGGCACGGGACCATCCTGATCGAGTTGCTCGAGAGCGACAACAACGCAGTGATTTGTGTCAAAGACACGGGCCCGGGCGTAAGCGAAAAGCATCTGGAAAAGTTACATGAGCCCTTCTACCGACCTGCAGACCAGGCGAACACCAGCGGTGCCGGTCTCGGCCTAGCAATATGCCACGAGATTGCTCGCCGACAGGGAGGACAACTGGAATTGTCTAATCGTGAAGGTGGCGGTTTTCAGTTTTCGTACACGCAACCGCTGGCCGCTGTTGCCCGCACACAAAGCTGAATTCAACAAGCACACGTAGCACATAGCGCGTCGCACCATCATCATGGCGCTGACAATCGAACCGTTTAGTGATCGACAATAAAACCCTGCACTACACTGCGACAACCGAATCCTCAGTCCCAAAATCATTGGCGACGTAGCCATCAGGTTCCCAGTCGTTTTCCCAGCGGGATTCATCCAGCAGATAGCGAAAGCGATAGCTCTTGCCGACATCCAGTGAAAGCGTAGCGCTGAAATCTCCTTTTTTCAGTTTTTTCATCGGCACGGCACCATCGCCCCAGTTATTGAAGTCACCGAGCAACGCCGCTGAACTGGCTTCGACTTGTGACGGCAGTTTGAAAGTGACGCGACACTTTTTTCCAGTTTTTGAGTAACTCTTTTTGAGCATTTTCTAAACCTCCTGACTCAGCCCCGGTTTCGCGCAACTTGCTTGCCAACCGTGGTAAACAGTGATCCCGAAAGTTCTGCTATCACTTGGTTTGCGTGAGAACAGTTCCCCGTTTTGGTACAGTGATGAGATTAACCGCAGCCGACTAACCTCGCGCGTATCATCGCATAGTCCGGGCACAATGATTTGATGCAAAATTTACAGCACCCCGCAGCACAAAACGCAGCGCCTGCCTGGGGGTTATCACGCGAAATATCCGAGCCTGCAATTACGCGCGATCCACTGACCCTGAAGCTCGTAATAACCGGGCATTTCCCAGAAGACATCATGGTCTGCTGGATCATACGGCGCGCGTCGCTACTCGATTTATCAGGCTGGGTCAAATACGTTGACAGACGCATCGAAATAGAGGCCAGTGGCGAACGCGTGTTGGTGGAAGCACTCGAGGTGGCGTGTAGTCTGGGCCCCATCGAGGCGCAGATCGACACCATACACAGTGACGAAATTCCCACCACCGACACGCTCTATCGACAACCACGGCAATTCATAAGATACTAAAAACCTCCTGCCCTGACTGACCAGCCGAATGACATCGCAGCCTATTGGCCTGTCCCACGATCTCGCGCCGCGCCAGGTGATGCGCGCCATCGTCGGGCAGCACGATATTGCCATCTGGCGCAGTGCCAGAGGCGTGATCAATGCCTGGGAAAACCGCTGCCCACATCGCGGTATGCGTCTGTCGCACGGGTTTGTACGCGGTGAATCACTCGCCTGCGCGTACCACGGCTGGCACTATGACACCACCGGCTTTTGCCACTACATACCGGCGCACCCTGAACTGACACCGCCCAGAACTGTGCAGCCGGGTATCTTCAGCGTGGTTGAAGAGGCAGGCTTGATTTGGGTCAACCCGGTCGACGAGGCTCGGGCCGTGGCGCTGCCGAAAGATACGACACCTATCCGCAGCCTGACGTTCGACTGCGATTTGCCGAGTGCTGTCGAGGCCTTGTCCGCCACCCCGCACGATGCCAACGGACACACCCGCAATTCGATGACAGTGATATCCGATTCGCCAAAAGTGGTAGCACTCACTGCAGGCAACCACGACGACGGTCTGATCATCGCGTTTCAACAGCCCGGTGATTCCCGCCTGGTGGCCCATGTGCTGGTGCGTCAGGCGGTGACAACCGCTGAGCGAATTGCCCTGTCACGCTGGCTTGAGGCGGTGCGCCGCCGCGCAGAAAAAACCGGCACCGCATCATGAGTGCGCTCGAACACGCCCGGCGGTACTGGTATCCGGTTGCCATGATCGGCGAGGTGGCAGCCGGTCAGGTGCGCCAGACACGGCTGCTCGAAACCGAGCTGTGCATTGACGCGAATGAGGACGGCTCGATCGCAGTATCGGCCGGCGAAAAATCTTTGCCGACACAACAAGCGTTTGATCATTGCTGGGTGACCCTGTCTGATGATCCGCTGCCCCTGTTCGATATCCCCGAAGCCGGCGAGCCAGATCGTAGACTGGTGCCGTGTGGGGTCGTGCGCGTCGCCTGCTCACCGCTGCGCGCGGTAGAGAATTTTCTGGACATTGCACATTTTCCGTTCGTGCACACCGACGTACTGGGCGCTGAACCGCATACCGAAGTGTACAAGTACGATGTGAAAATCGACGAGCAGGAAGATGAAGTCATCGCCAGCAACATCCGTTTTTATCAGCCACAGGCGGCCAGGTCTGCGGCGGGCGGGATCGAGACCCAATACATCTATCGCGTGCCGGCGCCTATGGTGTCAGTGTTATACAAAACCTGCCCGCAAAGAGACGGTGCAATGGATGTGATTGCACTGTTCGTGCAGCCACTGGATGAAGAGACCTGCGATGTCTGGCCGTGGATGGCACTCTATGACGACACCAGCACAATGGCCGATCTGATTCAGTTTCAGCAGCTGATATTTCTGCAGGACCGCTCCATTCTTGAAAACCAGATCCCACGCAAGCTGCCGCTCGATCCGGGGCTTGAAATCCCGACGCGCGCAGATCTCACTTCCGTCTCCTATCGACGCTGGTTAAAAAAGCGCGGCGCTCTCTACGGCGCACTCGAGAACCGCTGATGGCTTTTAGGCTCTACAACTATGTGCTGTCGGGCAACTGCTACAAGATCCGCCTGCTCGCGAGCCTGTTAGGCGTGAGCTACGAAACCGTCTCGGTCGATTTTCACCCGGGGCGAGAACACAAGGGCGATGCCCTGTTGCGCCTCAATCCGGCTGGCACCCTGCCGGTGCTGGTAACCGACGACGGCGAAATCTTCACCGAGACTCAGGCCATGCTGGTGTGGCTGGCCGAACGCCACGATGCGGATCGCCGATGGTGGCCTGTGCACGACGCCAGACAAATTGCTAGTGTGATGCAATGGCTTGGCT
>CAZYDV010000082.1:0-19968 GCA_964646405.1 uncultured Granulosicoccaceae bacterium
GGTTTGCCGACGCCCGCGCGGGCGGCGACGGCTTCGATGGTGACCTGGCCAAAGCCTGACTCACTTAGAATCTCGTGTGCAGCCTGCAGTATCGACTGTCTGGATTTTTCGTTGCGCGGCCGACCCGCACGTTTTTTTGTGGGCATGGTTTAGTGCTTTACTATATACGAAACGTATCGTAATATAATTGACGAGCAAACGCAATGGAGGCTCTCAATGGCTAACTCTGCCAAAGTCGAACGAGTATCTGCTTATCTCAATGTCAAAGGCGCTGAACAGGCGCTGGCCTTTTATACCGATGCATTTGGGGCAGTGGAGCGCTATCGCCTGATAGACCCTGCCGATGGTAAAATCGGCCACGCCGAGATTGATCTCGGTGGGCATATCATCATGTTGTCAGATGAGTATCCGGACTTCGGTGCGCTGGGTCCGCAGGCACTCGGCGGGTCACCGGTCAAGATGTACTTGCTGGTCGACGATGTCGATGCGTTCATCGAACAGGCAACCGGCGCCGGTGCTACCGTGTTGCGCGCGGTGAAAGATGAATTTCATGGCTACAGAAGCGGTCTGCTAAGCGATCCTTTCGGCCACGCCTGGCACATCGCCACACTGAAAGAGGAGGTCGCACCGGCGACCATGCAGCAGCGCTGGAACGAGGCAGCACAAAGCTGAAGGTCGGGTGCAGCAGCGTGTCTGCTGCACCATCCACTACGAGGTGATATAGGTTTCCAGTTGTTCGATGGTCGCCTTTTGCTCGGCGATTTTGGCCGCGACCAGATCACCCAGTGACAACATCCCGACGACCCGCCCGCTGTCGACCACCGGCAGGTGTCTGATGCGCTCTTTTGTCATGATGGTCATGCAGTGATCGATCGTGTCGGTCGGACGGGCGGTTATGACGTTGATGGTCATGATTTCCGAGACCTTCGTCTTGCGCGACTCCTTACCCTGCAGGATCACTTTTCGAGCATAATCTCGCTCAGAAATGATGCCGGCGATGTCGTTACCGCGGGTCACCAGCAAAGCGCCGATCTGCTTGTCGGCCATTAACTCGATAGCACTATAGACGCTGGTATCCGGTGTCACAGACCAGACTGCAGAATCCTTGCGCGCCAGCAGTTGCGTGGCATTTCCCATGTCGATCCCTCCTTGAGATGGCGAAGACCTGTGTACAACTTAAACACAATATTGCGTGTGTGCAAGCGGACAACTGAATGGATTCAAGGCGTTAGATGTCGGCCAGGCAATACGGTACGCAATAGTAATGGACGCGTGCGACACCTATAACAAAGTTATATGGTGAACAAACGGTTGCCGGCTCTTATCATGCGCTGCCGTTTGCACAGGAACCCTCTTGAATCAATCGCAGGCCCTTCTTACCCGGCAGCCGCTGCTTGCTCTTTCAGTCACGCTGGCCGTGCAGACGCTGGCAGCACTCAGTCAAAGCACACCCGCGGTGCTGGCACCCGTCATCGCCCAGGAGCTTGGGATAGGTGCGCAGCACATCGGCAATTTCACGGGTGTGCTGTATATCTTTGCGATGATATCGGGGCTGTTGTTGTCGTCGCGGGTCGAATCGTTCGGTGCGCTGCGATTCAGCCAGATGGCGATGCTGTTGTGTGGCGCGGGTCTGGCGATCAGCGCCGCCGGACACGCTGCCGGTTTTGTCATCGCAGCCTGCCTGATTGGTACCGGTTACGGGCTGGCGAATCCAACCGCAGCATCGATACTGGGCAAACATGCACCCGAACGACATCGCGGTTTGCTGTTTTCAATCAAGCAGACCGGCGTGCCGCTGGGGATTGCGCTGGCTGGACTGCTCGCACCGCTGTTGCTGTCTTTGTATGGCTGGCGCGCGGCGCTGCTGCTGTCGGCGGGATTATGCGTCGCCTGCGCATTGGCCATTCAGCCTGCCGCGAGGGTTTTTGATCGACACCGCACGGCGGTTGCGGTTCGCAAATCACCGTTCGCACCGCTGTTGTCGGTGCTCGCCC
The DNA here is from genome assembly GCA_964646405.1 of uncultured Granulosicoccaceae bacterium. Lineage (GTDB taxonomy): Bacteria > Pseudomonadota > Gammaproteobacteria > Granulosicoccales > Granulosicoccaceae > CAKZSB01. Next base: position 1,995 of record CAZYDV010000082.1, read on the forward strand.
ACCCGGTTCAGCGGTTGCTTGCGCTGACGTCGTTTGTCTATGGTTGCACGCAAGTCTGCTTTCTGGTGTTTCTGGTGGCATTTCTGACATTGCAGTTGCAGATGTCGCTCGCGTTTTCAGCTTTCGCGCTTGCCGCCGCTCAACTGGCCGGGGTGATTGCGCGTCCATTCTGGGGGTGGCTGGGCGATCGCAGCGGTGAGCCCGGGCGCTTGCTTGGCGCACTGGGGATTGCCGCCGGTTGTGCGTGTTTGCTGCTGGGGACTCTGCCAGTAGAGGCATCGTCATTCAGGGTGGTGGCGACAGTGATGTTCTGCGGCTTCACTGCGGTGGGCTGGAACGGTGTGTTTTTCGCCGAGCTTGTCCGCCACGCCAAATTGTCTGAAGTGGCCACGCTGACCGGCGGGGTGCTGTTTATGACATTTGGTGGAGCGATGACGGGGCCGGTGCTGTTTGCGATGTCTATATCGCTGGGTGCGAGTTACGCCGCCGCGTTTGTGATGTTGTCGACGCTTCCAGTCGTTGCCGGCACTGTGTTGCTGGTTAGGCTCAGGCGCACGTAAGCGCTGTATTTGGTCAGATGCGTTTCAATACAGCCTGACCCAAAATTGCATCGGGCCCGCCCGGCCAGATTGAAACAAATTGTAAAACCAGAGTGCGCCCCGGCACTTCTCATTAGGCCAATTCAGAGCGTCTTCTCAATCTGATTCCCGGCAGTGAAATGTGGTGCAAATAATGCTTCCCGCGGGGTGAGCAATTACTGGATGTGATTGTAATTCGCACTGGCATTCGTCGTCTGGATGATCGTCTTCAGGGCAAATTTCCTCTCGTCATGCTGGTGTGGCGAGATTGAATCTTCGAGTCCCACGAAGGCGTGACTATGTTTAGAATTTTTGACCACACACGCGGTACGGCACAAAGCAGCTCTCAGAGGGCAATTAAGTCGGCAAGCAGGTTGTTTTGTGGTCTGTCAATCGGTGTATTGGCCGCGTTGCCGGCCAGCGTACAGGCAGTCGATTCCATCACAGGCGTGCTGACAGACTACAGCACCTTCTGGGAGAGCTACGAGAACGACGTCAACGGGGTGGCACTGGATTCGGCCAATAACCTGCTGGCGTTTGAAAGTAACGGTGTTATCTATTCCACCGGTGTCAACGATAGCGTACTCATTGACAACAACGTGGCGTTTTCGCCGTCCGTATTCAAAGCCCTTCGCCCGGTGAGTTTTGTGTCTAACAACATCGGCCAGGGCGCACTCGATGACGGTGACGAAACGACTGCGGTTGCACCGATCTATCCGATCGCGGATAAGGAGATTGTCGACTATCTGACCGATGGAACCAATGGACTTGGGTTTGCGTCTTTTGGCAACAACGTAGGCGCTACCGTCAATTTTGTACTCGTCGATGTTGAAATCAACGCGCTGCCGGATGCCGAACCCGAGTTTCTCTATTTCAACATGGCGTTCCCATCATCCAACGCCCTTGACTTCAAGCTTTTTGATGCGAACGATGTACAGATTGGTACCACAGTCAGCGTCGTTGAAAATGCCCACCCTGCGATTGGGACAATTCGCGTTGATCGGATTAAAACGTTTGCCCCGCACGATGCCTCTGAAACCAACAGCGCAAAGAACATAGAAGGTTTTGCCATTCTGTTCAGTGACTTCGGTATTGATGCGTCGCAGCTGACCCAGGCGGTTCGCCTTGAGGTAACGCTGCCACCCCAGGCAGATCCGCCGTTTGTTGCCTTTAATGCCAATTCAATGCTTGCCTGCACCTTTGGCGACGCTGACAGCGACAATATGTGCGATTTGACCGAGGGCACGATCGACTCTGATGGTGATGGGACGGTCGATAGCCTGGATACCGACAGTGACAATGATGGCATTCCCGATATCTACGAAGGTTCTGGTGATTCGGACTCAGACGGCGTCGCTGACTATCTGGATATTGATAGCGATGGTGACGGCATCCCCGATAATCAGGAGGACTTCACAACACCGGCGTTCACCGATCTTGATTCCGATTCAGACGGCATCGACGACAGCATGGATGTGTCCAATACCGGCGGTGATGATGCGAATGGCAATGGTTTCGATGACGCGAAAGAACCACAGGATACAGATGCTGATGGCATACCTGATCACTTGGACAGTGACAGTGACGGTGACAGTCTCAATGATGCACTAGAGGATGGCAATACACCCACACTTGCGAACGCTGATGACGACAACGATGGTATCGACAACGCACTCGATGTAGATCTGGTGGGCGGCCCTGATGTGAACAACAATGGGGTGAAGGATGAACTGGAACCGACTGACACTGACGCAGATAACATTCCGGATTATCTTGATACGGACAGCGATGCCGATGGCGTGCCCGATGACAGCGAAGGCAGTGGCGACTCCGACGGTGACAATATTCCGGATTACCTGGATGACGACGACGACAACGACGGCATTGCCAATTCAAATGATCCCGATGATGACAACGACGGAATCAGTGATATTGTTGAGGGGATTTACAACAATGGTTTTGATGAAGTTCTTGTAAACAACAACGGCTTCGAAGCGCCCGGTGGCGTTTCAACTTTCCTGATCATGGATATCGATTCCGTCCCCCATTGGGAAACCAACGCTACGGATCAGAAGGCGGAAATTTGGGCGGATGGTTACAACGGTGTGCCGGCGCACGAAGGTGAGTTCTTTGCAGAGCTCAATGCCAATCAGGTTGCCTCGTTGTTTCAGGACATACCGACAACGCCGGGTTCGATGGTCGAATGGTCGATTGCCCACCGTGGGCGAAGTGGTGAGGAATCGGCAACTGTCAGCATTGGTGTACCGGGCGGTGCGCTGGGTGTTGTCGAGAATATGACGACAGGTACCTCTGCGTGGATAGTCTACTCTGGCACTTACGTTGTACCGGCCGGGCAGACGGTAACACGTTTTTCGTTTGATTCACTGGGTGGCGGCAGCAGCGGCAATTTTATCGACGATTTCAAGCTCGTCGCAGCCAGCCTCGACGATGACGGCGACGGTATTGCCAACCATCTGGATATTGACAGCGATAACGACGGCATCGCCGACATCATTGAAGGGGCAGAGGACTCGGATGGCGACGGCAACGACGATTACCGCGATACCGACAGCGATAGCGACGGCCTCCTGGACAGCCAGGAAGACCTCAATAGCCCGACCCTGTCCGGTCTGGATGATGATGCTGATGGTATCGACAACCTGATTGATGTTGACTTCGTGGGCGGCGATGATAACAACGCCAATGGCATCAGCGACACAGTTGAGCCTACCGATACCGACGGCGATGGATTGGCTGATTACATCGACATCGACAGTGATGGCGATGGCCTGGCCGATATCACTGAATCCGACATTGATACCGATGCTGATAACATTGGTAACTATCGGGACCTTGACAGTGACGGTGACGGTATTGCCGATAGTAGTGAGGGCAGGCAGCCGGTGTTGTCGACGCTGTCATTTTCGGCTTCCACCGCGCCTGCCACTGCCGGTTTAACCACGCCGGCGACGAGCGGGTTCGGCACACCGGTAATTACCCTGGCCGATGGTGTTTTAAGCCTCAGCAGTACATCACCCGGTGAGTCATCTCAGGATAGTTCGGCCGTTGTGGGCACCATCTCGACAGCGGTTTTAACACTCAATCGCGACCCTGCCGAGACGATGGAGTTTTTCACCATCGACATGAATATGAGTGGTGGATTTGACGACGGTATTTATCTTGAGATCGATGGTGTCGTCGTGGTTGATTTTGATCAAACCGACTGGAACATCAGTGATGTCAGTTCCCGCTTTGGCAATGGTGGACTCTGGACCCCCTGGAACAACATGGGTAATCCGGTTATGCAGTTTGCGATCAACAACACCGGTGCTACGACGGTAGAGATGCTCGTTGATCGAACCGACCTGGCTGGTGTACGCAGCAATATCCTCGAATATATTCCAGGTGCCACACCAAACGCGGTGCCCGTGATAGATATCGAGTCGGGAGTAGCACTCGGTATCGCGTTTACGAACCATGGCGGTGCGGGTGGCATCTCTGATGTCGCGCTGTCAACGAAAGTGGTCATGGTGAGCACGCAGGGCATTGATTCTGATCTCGACACCATCGCCGATTATCTGGATCTCGACAGCGACAACGATGGTATCAGCGATCTGTATGAAAGCGGTTCTGCAGCAGCAGTAGCGGCCGATGCCAACGCGGATGGTTTACTCGCGCTGGCCGAAGCGGATGACACCGACGGAGATGGCCTTGCCGATATCTACGAAGGCAGTAACCTGGATGCCAATACGGGTACCACCCCGCTATCGAGCGATAGCGACACGCTGGCCGACTATATCGATCTCGATAGCGATGGCGACAGCTTGCCGGATGCGATCGAGGCACAGGCGAGCGTCGGGTATGCGGCTGGCTATGGTAACGATGGCGATGTCGCGAACGACGACAGCGATGGCGATGGGGTTATCGACAGCCACGACACGGTGGCAGCGTTCGGTGGTAGTTTCAACACACCGGTAAACACTGACGGTGCAGACCTGCCGGACTATCTGGATCTGGACAGTGATAACGACTTAACCACGGATTTTGACGAAAACGGGGCCGATGTCACGACAGCCCCAAGCTATGCCGATCCGGATGGCAATATCAATGACCCGCAGGTCCATCTGACAAACGAGGGTAATGACACGACCGAGGTCGCGTACCGCGAGGATGCAACTGCACCTGGCGTACCCACTATTGTCGTGGCAGAGGATGCAAACAATAATGGTGTGGTCAATGCAGCCGAACTGGCCGGCAATATCGATCTGATGGTCACTTTGCCCAACGACGCACGACAGGGCGATACTTTGCAGGTGAGCGATGGGACGAACAGCGTCAGCATCGTACTGAGCGCTGCGCACATTGACGATGGCACGCTCAATACCGCACTCGCCGCACCGACTGGTGACGCGCAGTTGACCTATACGGCCAACGTGACCGACCTGGCAGGCAACACCTCGCCGAATGCGAGTGATGACGCCGAATTCGATATCACGCCAACCGCGGCCCCGGTGGTGGTGTTGTCCGAGGACAGCAGCGATGATGGCCTGATCAGCAACGCAGAACTCATGGGGCTTGTTGACGTCACGGTTCAGTTGCCGCTCGACGCCGAGGCGGGCGATACGCTGGAGGTCGACGATGGTCTAACCACCAACGCCATTGTGCTCGACGCCGATGACATTACGGCAGGCCAGGTCGCCACCACCTTCGCCGCCGGAGACGATGGCGATGCAGTAACGGTCAGCGCCTCGATAACCGATGCGGCCGGAAACACGTCGACGACGGCAAGCGATCAGGCAAGTTACGACACCAGTGCACCGGATGCACCCACGGTGGTTATCGATGAAGATGCCAACGACGACGCATTGATCAGCAGTGGTGAGCTCAGCGGTGATATCAATGTCACGGTAACCTTGCCTGCCAATGCGATTGTCGGCGACACGCTTGCAGTTGGCGATGGCACGGCGACTAATTCCATTGTATTGAGCAGTGATCACATCGATGCCGGTTCGGTGGCCACCACGTTCACAGCGGGTAGCCACGAAGATGAGCTGCAGGTTGTGGCGACCCTCACGGATGTCGCTGGCAATGAGTCAGCCCAGTCGACGGACGGGGCTATCTACGACCTGATAGCGCCACCTGCAGCCACGGTGGTAATCACCGAAGATACCGATGACAACGGATGGATCGGTATTGATGAAATGGCGGGCGCGGCGGATGTGACTGTCGCGCTGCCTGTGGGTGTTGAAGCGGGTGCGACGCTTAGCCTATCCAGCGGCAGTGACACGCAGACTGTTGTACTGAGCGCTTCGGATATCGCCAACGGCAGTGTCGGCACGACCTTCCCGGCAGGCGCAGATGGCGACACTCTGGTCGTCACCGCCATACTGCAGGACCTTGCGGGTAATCAGGGGCCGACGGCCTCTGACAGTGCCACTCACGATCTCGTGGCACCGCAATCACCTGTCGTCTTAATAACCGAAGACACCGATGACAACGCGTTGATCGGCGCCGCCGAACTGGCTGACGCAATCGATGTCAGCATCTCGCTGCCGGCGGATGCGGTGGTTGGCGATACCTTAAGCGTCAGCGACGGTGATACGACGACGCAATTCATCCTCGATGCTAACGATATTGCAGCCACTACGGTGGCTACGACATTCGCCGCGGGTGCGCACGGTGATGTGCTTGCAGTATCTGCGAATCTGAATGACGTTGCCGGCAACGTTTCACCTTCGGCCAGTGATGCCGCGACACTCGATCTGCAGGCACCTGCGCTGATTTCGATTGTCATCGATGAAGACGCCAACAACGATGGACTGGTTTCAGGGAACGAGGCCAATGGCGCCAGTGACTACACGGTCAGCCTCGCGGCAGGCGGCGTGGCCGGTGATCGGCTCGATGTGACCGATGGCACGACGACCAATACGGTGGTGTTGAGTGCTGATGATATTGCCGCAGGCCATGTCAGTGGTGAATTTTCCGCACCGGCGCACGGCTCTATCCTTGCGCTCAGCGCGACGGTTATTGATGCCGCCGGCAATCAGTCAGCCAGCGTTGATGATTCGGCTACCTACGATCTACTTTCTCCTGACACGCCGATTGTCGTGATCACCGAGGACTCCAGCAACGATGGCACGATCAGCAGTGATGAATTGACGGGGCAGGTAGACGTGACCGTCACGCTGCCGGCAACGGCGAGCGCGGGCGATACCGTACGCATAAGCGATGGTGTGTCGATCGAGGCGATTGTGTTGACGACTGCCGATATTACCGCAGGCTCTGTGTCGACGACGTTCGCGGCGGGGAGCGAGAGTGATACGCTGGCAGTCACAGCCATTGTAATCGATCCGTCCGGTAACGAGTCGGCCTCGGCTTCTGACAGCGCAGGCTATGACTTTACCGCACCATCGGCGCCGGTTGTCACCATTGCTGAAGATGCAGACGATAATGGTCTAATCGGTAATAGTGAACTGAGTGGCGCGGTTGATATCAGCATCGCGTTGCCAAGCGACGTGGTAGCCGGTGATACGCTGACAATTAATGATGGTGACACTGTCAGCACTGTGGTATTGAGTCCAGCCGATATCAGCGCCGGTACGGTCGCGCATCAGTTTTTGGCGGGGCAGCATGGCGTCGAGTTGACCGTCACGGCTGTGGTGAGTGACCCGGCGGGCAATCAGTCTGCGTCTGCCATTGACACTGCTACCTTTTTTCTGGATGGCCCGCCGGTGCCGGCGATTGCAATCGTCGAAGACGGTGACGACAACGCTCTGATTGGCGCCGATGAATTATCCGGTCTGCTCGACGTACTGGTGACGTTGCCTGTTGGTGTGCAGCAAGGCCATACGCTTGTCGTGAGTGACGGCAGCAGTACCGAATCGCTGGTACTGACCGCGGCGCAGATATCTGCGGGCACGGTAGCGGTGGAATTCACTGCCGGCGGTCACGGTGAAACCGTGGGTGTCTCGGCAATCCTGGTAGACACCGCTGGCAACGAATCCGCGGCTGCCACCGACTCGGCAAGCTACGACCTTATCGCGCCATTGGCAGCGACAATCACGATCACCGAAGATCTCGATGACGATGGCTTTGTGTCATTGTCAGAAGCGCTGGGCGATACCGATGTGCAGGTCACACTGCCGAACGATGCAGTTGCAGGTGATGTTGTTACGGTAAGCGACAGTCAGAGTGCAACACAATTTGTCTTGACGGCTGCGGACATTGCAAACACCACGATCAGCACATCGTTTGCCGCCCCGGCTGACGGTGAATCGCTCGATGTGAGTGTTACGGTTACCGATCTTGCCGGCAACCAGTCAGTACCGAGCGGGGACTCTGCACTCTATGATTTGCAGGCACCGGGCGCTCCGGTCATCGTTCTGACCGAAGACAGCAGCGACGATGGTTTAATCAGCGACAACGAATTGTCCGGCGATGTGGATGTGACGGTGACCCTGCCGGTCGGTGTCGAGGCTGGGGACACACTCAGTATCGATAACGGTGATTTGGTTCAGAGTTTCGAACTGACAGCGAGCGATATCGCCAGCGGATCGGTCAGCACGACATTTGCCGCGGGCAGCGATGGCGACTCGTTGGTCGTCAGCGCGGTGATCACTGATCCTTCGGGCAATGCCTCAAGTGGGGTGACAGATAGTGCAAGCTATGACGTCACGGCGCCGGCACTACCCGTGGTAGAGATTACTGAAGACGCCAACAACGATGAAATGATCAGCATTGCCGAGTCTGTTGGGGAGGCTGATGTCCGCGTTGCGCTGCCTGCTGATGCCGAAGTGGGTGATCAACTGGCCGTTGACGACGGTACGGATATTCAGACATTTGTGCTCAGTGCGGGTGACTTGGCCGCCGGCGAGGTGCTCACGGCATTTGCGCCACTGTCCAACCTTGAAACGATGACAATCAGTGCCAGTGTCACTGATGTGGCCGGCAATCGCTCGGCTGTGGCGATGGATCAGGCAATCTATCGCCTGAGCGAACCGGATGCACCGGTTGTCACCATTGCTGAAGATGCCGACAACAACGCCCTGATTGGTATCGCGGAGCTCAATGGTCCAATCGATGTGGTAGTCGCACTGCCCAACAGTGCCGGGTCGGGCGACACGCTCACCATCAGCGATGGCACTAACAACACCGATGTCGTTTTAACTGACTCGGACATTGCCGCGGGCACGGTGGCCAGCGTGTTGCCAGCCGGCAGCGATAGCGATACCGTCGCCGTTTCCGCGCTGATCACCGATGATGCCGGCAATGTGTCCTCGCCGACAAGCGATGCCGCAACGCTCGATCTGCTCGCGCCCGAGCTGCTCGCCATCGTCATCGAGGAAGATATCAACAACGATGGCAGCGTGTCGGATAACGAAGCCAACGGTCTTGTCGATACGACGGTGTCATTAGGTGTTGACGTAGTCGAGGGCGATATCATTGAGACAACCGACGGTCACAGCACCGTTGTGGTCACCGTCTCGGCCGACGATATCGCCGCCGGGCAAATCGCAGTCGAATTTACCTCGCCTGCCCATGGTTCAACTATCGAGGTGAGCGCAACGGTTAGCGATGCGGCGGGCAATGTGTCGGCAGGCGTGAGCGACGCTGCAAGCTTTGACCTGGTCTCGCCGCTGGCACCACTGGTGGTGATCGCTGAAGATATCGACAACGACGGCCTGATCGGCTCCACTGAGCTCAAAGGTCTCGTTGACGTCACTATCAATCTACCAACAAATGCGAGTGTCAATGACACGCTGACCACGACGGCCGGTGGTGTCGATAGCAGCCGCACGCTGTCGGCGGGTGACATTTCGAGCGGCGTGGTGGCTACCGCGTTCGCCGCACCTGCAGATGGTGAAGTGCTGACGGTCAGCGCGCTGGTCACCGATACGTCCGGCAATGTGTCTCCCGGCTCGACCGATGTGGCACGGGTCGATCTCTCGCCACCGGCGACGCCGACGATTGCCATTGATGAAGATGCCAACAACGATGGTCTGATCAGTCTGTCAGAACTCGATGGATTGATCGATGTGACCGTCGCGCTGCCAGCCGGTGCCGCCTTGGGTGACACGGTTACCATCACCGATGGTGACTTCACCAGCAGCCACGTGCTGACGGCAGATGATCTAAGCGCCGGCGCCATTGCCGCCACTGTGCCGGCCACAACCAACGGGGCGTCAGTAACCGCGTCGGCGACGCTGACTGATGCCGCGGGCAATACGTCTGCGCAGACGAGCGACAGTGCCGGAGTCGATACCGATGCCCCCGGAGCGCCATTGACTGTCATCGTGGAAGATTCCAACGATGATGGATTGATCGGTCTGGCTGAATTGTCCGGTGATGTCGATGTGCAATTTATGTTGCCCGCCGGTGCGCAGGCGGGTGACCGCCTCGAATTTGCTCAAGGCGCCGATGTCACGCGCATCACGCTGTCGTCAGTTCATATCGACCTTGGCGTGGTATCGACGAGTATTCAACCGGGTACTGATGGCCAGACGCTGTCGGTGAGTGCGACTTTGCTGGATCCGGCGGGTAACCACTCGGCACCATCGGTCGACACCGCCACCCTTGATCTGGCAGCAACCGATGCGCCTTTGGTCGTGATTGTTGAAGACGCCAACGACGATGAGGTGATTTCCCAGGCCGAAAGCCAGGCTGATGTCGACGTTAGCATCGCGCTGCCAGGTCAGGCCCGCGTCGGTGACACGCTGCTGGTGGACAATGGCAACACGAATCAATCTTTCGTACTCGACGCACTGGAGATCAACACCGGCACAGTGTCAACTACGTTTGCACCGGCTGCTGACGGTGCGCTGCTGACAGTCAGTGCCGTGATGACCGATGCAGCCGGCAATCAATCTGATTCAGGTACTGACCGTGCGCTGTTCGATTTGTCTGCACCGGGCGAGCCGGTGCTCGCGATTGTCGAAGACATAGACAACGACGGGATTATCAGCTTTTTTGAGTTGCAGGGTACTGTCGATGTGACGATTGCATTGCCGGCCAGTGCAATCAGTGGTGACACACTGGATGTCAGCGATGGCAGTGTGGCACTTGAACGGATATTGACTGATGCCGACATTGCAGATGGTCAGGTGCAAACGAGCTTCGAGGTCGCGGATATCTCCGCTGCCGTGAATGCGACGGCAACACTGACCGACGCCGTGGGCAACCGATCTGATGAATCGCAGGATCAGGCGGTGTACAACATGAGCTCGGATACAGACGGCGATGGCATCGTCGATCGGCTTGAGGGCGACGTCGATACCGATGGCGATGGCATCGTCGATTATCTCGATCCGGACTCCGACAACGACGGTATTCCCGATGCGCTTGAAGATTCACTGGCGCCGGCACTGTCGTCGCTCGATACGGATGGCGATGGCATTGACGACGCACTGGATGTCGATGCGACCGGTGGCGACGATTTGAACGCCAATGGGTTTGACGATGCGATCGAGCCACTGGACAGTGACAAAGACGGCACACCGGATCATCTGGATCGCGACAGCGACAACGATGGCATAGCCGATATCGTGGAAGCCGGCAGCGCCGATCAGCCTGTCGACAGCGACGGTGACGGCATCGCCGACTACATCGATATCGATGCTGACAACGACAACATACCCGATGCACTTGAAGATACCTCCGCCCCGGCACTGAGCGGTAACGACGATGACGCCGATGGCATCGACAATTCGCTCGACGTCGATCTGACCGGTGGTGTCGATGACAACGGCAACGGTATCGATGATGCGTTCGAACCGAGCGACACCGATGGCGACGGCGTGGCCGATTTTCGCGATCAGGATTCAGACGGCGACAGTATTCCGGACTTCTACGAAGGCACGGTCGACACCGACACTGATGGTCGCCCGGACTATCTGGATACCGACAGTGACGGCGACGGCATCGACGATAGCGTTGAAGACACCACCATGCCGGCGCTGAGCGGCAACGATACCGATCACGATGGTATCGATGACAGTCTCGATGTAGATCAGGTGGGCGGTGATGACCTGAATGCCAACGGCATCAGCGATTCACTCGAGCCGACTGATACCGATGGCGATGGCGAACCCAATCATCGCGATATCGATTCCGATGGTGATTCCATTGAAGATTCGATTGAATCGAGCCAGGACAGCGACGGTGATGGTGTCGCCAACTATCTCGACATCGATTCCGACAACGATGGCATCGCCGATGAAATCGAGGGGCCGGCCGACAGCAGCGGCGATACTAACGCCAACTACACTGACACCGACTCCGATGATGATGGCATCCCCGACCTGATCGAAGGCAGCGTCGATAGCGATGGTGACGGCATCGCGGATTTTCTCGATACCGATAGCGACAACGACGGGATTGACGATGCAGTGGAAGACACATCAGTACCGACGCTTGCCAACAACGATACCGATGCGGACGGCATTGACGATGCGATCGATGTAGACCTGACACAGGGTGCCGATGAAAACCGCAACGGCATTGACGATGCGTTCGAGCCCACCGATACCGACGGTGATGGTATTGCGGATTATCTGGATATCGATTCCGATGCAGATGGTATCGCCGATCTGATCGAATCAACCATCGATACCGATACCGACGGTACGCCGGATTATCGCGACACTGACAGCGATGGCGACGGCATCGATGATGCGATTGAAGATCGCAACGCACCGCTGCTAGCGAATATCGACAGCGACGCCGATGGCATCGACGATGCGCTGGATGTGGATATCAGCAACGGTGCCGATGCCAATGGCAACGGAATCGATGACGCTTTTGAACCGGTTGATCACGACGGTGACGGCACGCCCGATCATCGTGATACCGATTCGGACAACGACGGCATTATCGATCTGACCGAACGCAATGTCGACAGTGATCTTGACGGCACGTCGGATTACCTTGACCGGGATTCCGATGGCGACGGCGTTGCCGATTTGATCGAGCGCAACCTCGACAGCGACGCAGACGGCATTGCCGATTATCTGGATCTTGATTCCGACAATGACAGCATCGCCGATGCCGATGAAAATGCCCTGATGCCACGACTGAGCGGCATCGATTCCGATCACGACGGCATCGACGATGCGTTTGATGCCAGTGTGACCGGCGGTGCTGATGTCAACGGCAATGGCATCGATGACCGTCACGAGCCGGTTGATTCTGATGGCGATGGTATCGCCAATTACCTGGACATCGATTCAGATGACGATGGCATCAGCGATGCGCAGGAGACTCTGATCGATACCGACAGCGATGGACTGGCCGATTATGTCGACCTGGACAGTGACGGTGACGGCCTGGCCGATGCGCTTGAAGACAACAATTCACCGCAATTGAGCGGCAGTGACAACGATGGCGACGGCATCGATGATGCGATCGACGTCGATGCCACAGGTGGTGAGGATCTCGATGGCAATGGTGTTGACGACAGCCTGCAACCGGCCGACAACGATAGCGACGGCATCCCGAATCATCTGGATCTCGACAGTGATGGCGATAGTGTCGATGATTCGACTGAAGCCGGAGCATCGGGTGACAGCCCGCTCGACACCGACGGTGACGGCGTGCCCAACTTCCTCGATCTGGATTCCGATGGCGACGGCACGGCCGATCGGGTCGAGGCGTCACTCGATCTGGATCGTGACAACATCCCGGACATCATCGATGTGAATCTGGCGACGCTGGATACCGACGGTGATGGTCTCAACGATTTGATCGAAGGCACGATTGACACCGACGGAGATGGCAAACCGGATTTCGAAGATCTCGACAGTGATGCCGACGACATCCCCGATGCGCAGGAGGCGGAGTTCAACGGTGCTATTCCGGCTGATCGCGACGGGGACGGGATACACGACTATATCGATATCGACGCCGACAACGACGGTATCAGTGATGTCGTCGAAGGCAATGGTGATCGCGACGGCGACGGTGTACCGGACTATCGCGATCTCGACACCGACAACGATGGCATCTTCGATTTGATCGAAGCGCGAATTGGCCAGACCGAGGTCACGCGCCTGGATGCCAACAACGATGGTGTGATTGACCCTGATACCTTTAACTATGGCCCCAATGGCATGGCTGATGTGGTCGAAACCGTCGCTGAATCCGGCATCATGAACTACCAGCTGCCCAACGTCGACGACGACAGCCGATTCGATTTCCGCGATCACGACAGCGACAACGACGGTATTCTCGATACCGTTGAATCGCGTCACCCCGATATCGATTATAACGGTCTGATCGATGATCTGCTCAGCGACGATCCCGCGCTTTTCCTCAACGATGCGGCGGTCAATGAGAGTGGTGTCAGTGCCGAGGCGGGCGGCTTGCCGATCAACAGCGACACCGATGGTCTGGCAGATTTCCGCGACAGCGATAGTGACAACGACGGTCTGACCGATGCCGCCGAGTCTGTCGGTCCGGAGCTCGATGCCGACAGCGACGGGCGAATCGATGGTTTTGTCGATAGTGACAACGATGGTGTACACGATGGGCTGGAAACGATTCTTGACGATCCGATCGACACCGATAGCGATGGCATCGCCGATCATCTGGATAGCGATTCCGATCAGGATGGCATCAACGATCTGATCGAAAGTGGAGGCGCAGACGTCGACGGCGATGGCGAGGTCGATAACTTTGTCGATCTGGATCAGAACGGCTATGACGATGGCTTCGAGCAGGCACCGCTGGCTGAACAGGACAGCGATGGCGATGGCGAGCCCGATCACCAGGATCTAGACAGCGACAATGACGGCGTCTTCGACATCGCCGCCAGCGGCAACTTCGATGTCAATCGCGATGGCGTCGTCGATGCCGCGATCGATGCCGATCGTGATGGCATCATCGACACGGTCGATGTCGACTTCACCGGTGGCAGTGATCTGGATGGTGATGGCATCGATGACAGCGCCGACGCTGATTTCAGCAACGAGCCGGATACCGACAACGACGGCATCGTCGATTCACAGGATGCTGACGCCGATGGCGACGGGTTTGTCGATCCGCGCGTCGGCGCCGCGCAGGGTGTCATCCGCACAGGCCTTACCGGTGGCGCCGGCAGCGCGGATCCGCGGTTGCTGATATTACTGTTGATCAGTGTGATCGGGCTGATGGTGCGTCGCCGCCGAAGCGGCAGATAACGCCCTGAGGTTGCAGCTGGCGAGATGGATATCGCCAGCCGGCAACTGGCAGCGCTACAACGATAAAATACTGCTGGATACTGATCCAGCCAGTGTTATTATTGCTGGTTCCTGTATAAATGCCTAACTGGATCCATGTCGTCCACCGCTGACTTAGCCCCGCCGCCAAACATTCAAACCCTCGATGCCCTGCTACCGCAGGAGCCGCTGCTGATGATGGGTGCGGGACCAGTACCCATCCCCACCCGCGTCGCGGCGGCCAATTCCATCGTGATCAATCACCTGGGCTCGACGATGGCCGCCATCATCGATCAGGTCAAAACGATGTCCCGCAATGTGTTTCAAAGTGATGAGGCGCGAATTCTGGGGGTCGCAGGCCCGGGCTCTGCCGCCATGGAGATGGCAGTCGCCAACCTGATCGAAGACGGCGACGAGGTGCTCGCGGTCTGCAATGGCTACTTCAGCAACCGGCTGGCCGATATGGCCGAGCGCGCCGGTGCCAGCGTGCAACGCCTGCACGCCGCAGACACGTGTGCGGCCGATCCTGCACAGATAGAAGCGCATCTGCAGGCCAGTCCCGTGAAAGTCATCACGGTGGTGCAGGGTGAAACCTCCAACACCGTGTGCAATCACACGCTCGAAGAGATATGCCGGATCGCACGTCAGTATCAGTGCCTGATCATTGTTGATGCGGTCTGTACGCTCAGCACGATGCCGTTGCCGATGGGACGCTGGGGAATCGATGCAGTGATAACCGGTGGCCAAAAGGGCCTGTCATCGATCCCCGGAGTGTCACTGGTCGCCTTTTCGCGGGCTGCCTGGCGACGCATTCAAACCCGCCAGTCGCCAATGCGCCACTGGTGGCTGGACGCCAGGCTCGCGGACAAATTCTGGTACGGCGATTCCTATCACTACACTGCGCCTGTCTCTGGTGTGCTGGCGATCCACGAGGCACTGCGCCTGATCTGCACTGAGACGCTGCCGGTGCGTTTCCACCGGCATCGTCGATCATCTCTGTCGCTGCAGGCTGGCATCGCCGGCATGGGCCTTGGCTTCCACGTTGCCGCCGAGCACCGCCTGAACTCCGTTATCGGCATCGCACTGCCTGCAGGTATCGACGGGGCGGCGCTATTGGAGCGCATGTCGAGCGTTTATCGGGTAGAGATATCCGGTTCGTTCGGCGCGAATATCGTTCGAATCGGGCAAATGGGTGAACAGAGCCGGGCGCACAATCTATTTCGCACCCTGCATGCGCTGGGCGCCAGTCTGCAGTCACTGGGTGCCAGCCTCGACGTGCCGGCGGGTATGTCAGGACTTGAGCGCTCGCTGCAGCAGTTTGATTCAGACCTCGCCCATAGCGCCGCTGAAACGCCCACGCGTCTGTCCGCCTGACCAAATCACGCTGGCGCGTCTGCGGCCGGTCGTTGCGCTGGGCGACCCATGTTGTTGCCGGTAGCTTCCAGCCATGTGACGTTGGCAGCATGGATCTTTAATCGGCTGGTCACTGGATTTTTGCGTGCGAAAAAACCACCGGAATTGGTCGCTTCAATGAGCACAGTGGCTCAAGCTTGTTTCGGCAGATCCGAAACATGGCATATCACCACTTTTGGTTGGACCCGGCAATGCTTGGCGCACTATGGAAGAATTCCTCCAGGGAAGAGGAGGAGCGGGCACACCGCTACGCGGAGCAGTTGTCACAGTTGATCGACTATTTTCCGATCGGTGACAAGGTACATTACTACCCCGAGTATCAGCAGGATATCTGCTTCGAGACCATCATTCTCGGCTACGAATTAAATGGCCACGCCGTGTACGAGCGCGGCCATGTGCACCGTGTCGATGGTGCGGCTTTGACGTTTATGTTAGAGCAAACGGGCGAGAGCATCGCCGCCACCGACATGCCCGAGTTTGCGGTCATCGTGCCCGACACCTCCGAGCTTGAAAAGACGCTGGACTATTTCAGCATGGCCGCGATCGGGCGTTCCGGTCAGTTTTTGCGCGGTAACAGCATTACCTTGTTGTCGAAACAGACGCACCAGGGCACCCCCAGCGTCGATACCAGCGTCGATGGCCGCACGCTGGTCAAAGCCGGCTACTACCAGGGCACGAAAATCGTAAAGCTTGTGCCCAGGCTGGACACTCTCGGCGTTGTAGATCATCGCGAACAGGCCCGACTTGTTCTGTCGCTGCCGTGTGTGTTGTTTTCAGACGTCAATACCGAGTCAGGTGTGAAAGGCCTGCTCGTCGATGCGTCTGAACACTGCATTGGTATTAAGTTGCAAGCGTCTGACACAGTTGCGCACTTCACCGAAAAATCGCAGCTTCGTCTGTGCCTTGCTATTCCGGCAGTTGATCGACAATTTACGCTCACAGGCCAGGTGCATGCTATTCGCGCCGATGGCCATGTGATTGTCGATGTACAAGGTATGGAAAAAGAGGGTCAGGTGGAGGCGATGCAGTTAGTTGACAGGCTCGATCTTCGTAGCTGTCTGGTGCAAAGTAGTCGCGAACAGCGCGGTGGCGGTGGCAGCTCAACAATTGAACTGGTTTGCTGATACCTGCAACTTCTTGCAAAAACCAGGGATTGTTGTGTTGAGGTTGTAATTCAATATACTGCTGATCCAGTGCTTGAAGGGGCGGAGAGAAAGCGGGTGCGCAAAACGTTCACTGTGGAGGCGATAGCGATTGTTCGTTGCAGTCGCAGGCAACCGGTCGACGACAACTGGGACAACGAGAGTAGTGTTATCGTGCTCGATGGTACGGCGCTGGGTGCAAATGCCGCGGCCGGTTTTGCACAATTCTCACACATCGAAGTCGCGTATATCTTCGATCGGGTAACTGATGAGATGATAACCACCGATACCAGGCATCCACGTGGCAATCGGGATTGGCCAGCAGTTGGTATTTTGGCGCAGCGCGGTAAGAATCGGCTCAACCGACTCGGGATCACTGTGTGTCAGGTGGTTTCGGTGATTGGCGATGAAATCACGGTTCAGGGACTGGACGCGATTGACGGCACACCGATTATCGACATCAAGCCAGTGATGTCTGGGTTTCTGCCCAGAGGGCTGTTGAAAGAGCCGGATTGGGCCGTCGAGATCATGCACGACTATTGGTAGCGCGGGAGATACGGCTTGGCAATTGTACCTGGCCGGCCTCCGAATGCAACGCGAAAGCCGACCAGGAATGCAGCTCAACCCTTTACGAGTAGAAACTTCTTGTAGA
>CAZYDV010000083.1:0-19925 GCA_964646405.1 uncultured Granulosicoccaceae bacterium
TTGGCCGAAAGCAGCCCTAACATCCCAAGCAATCAGACTAAAAACCAGGTCTTCGCTACAAACTCAGACTACCTACCGGTCAATCTGATCAGCTTACCATCGCCACTATCTGTCAACAGCCAAACGGCACCATCGAGCCCGCTTCTGACATCCCGAATCCGGCCGTGCTTGCCCTTCAGATATCGCTCCTCGGTGATCGATCCATCGCTGTTGAACGTGAGTTTTGACAAGTGGCGGAACTTCAGCGCACCGACTAATAATGATCCGCGCCAGGCTGGAATTTTGGCGATCGATTCATCGGGGGAGTAGAAAGCGAGTCCGGACGGGGCGATCGATGGATCCCAGTAGTACTCTGGCTGATCGAACCCTTCCGCCTCTGCGCCCTTCGCAAAACCTCGCCCTGAATAGTTGCTGCCGTAGGAGATCAGCGGCCAGCCGTAGTTGCGACCTGCCTCGGGATTGTTGATTTCATCGCCGCCGGCTGCCCCGTGCGATAGCGTCCATAGCTCTCCTGTAAGCGGATGGATCGCCGCACCCTGCGGGTTGCGGTGTCCGATCGACCATATCTCTGGCAACGCCTGACTACCATCGGCAAATGGATTGTCTGTCGGGACCGAGCCATCGCGGTTGATTCGCACGACCGAACCGGCATGGTCGAACGGATCCTGAGCACGCATTTGGGTGCCGCGGTCACCGATCGTGACGAACAGGGTTTTGTCGGCGGCAAATCTGATTCTGGAACCAAAGTGTCGTCCGCCGGCGCTCTTGTTATTGGCACTGAATATCGTCTGTACGTTTTGTAGCTCGCGGTAGCGGTCGTCGATCTGTGCGCGCGCCACCGCAGTGCTGGCTCTGCCGCTGCCATCCGGCTCGGAGAAGGACAGATACAGTGTTTGATTGTCGGCAAAGTCGGGATCGAGTGCGATGTCGAGCAGACCGCCCTGCCCTGACGCGCGCACAGCGGGCACGCCTTTCAGCGGTGCCGACACTTTGCCATCGACCACACGGCGCAGCGACCCGCCGCGCTCGGTGACTAGGATCGAACCGTCGGGCAGAAATGCCATGCCCCAGGGTCGCTGAAGCCCTCTGGCAATCACCTTTGAGACAATCGTCGTACTCGCCGGTTGCTCCTGACAGCACACCGCAGGCCCCGCGTGGGTTACCCGAGGCGAGCTGCAGCCCGCGCAAGCAAGAGCAAAAAGCAGGGTGCAGAAACGTAAATTGAATTGAGCCATTCGATCAGTCGCTTAGGTTGATTCATTGACGCGGTTGCTTGAACACCTATCTGGCAGATGACAAACTTGGCCGCTCTATCCTTCGACCGCATCATCATGCCATTTACTCCCGATTCTACGCACAAACTGCGCTTTGAGGCCGATGGATTCGTGGTGGTCGATCAACTACTCGAATCAGCCTCGTTGAATGCCCTGCACACCGCCTTCAACGATCTGTTCAACGGCGTATTCGAGACAGGGGTCCAACCCGACGAAGTCAACTGGCAAAACGGGGTCAGCGATCCAAAGCTGTCGCGCCAGATCTGCAATGGCTGGAAGGCCAATCGGGCCATTGCGCGCGTGGTGCTGGATGAATCACTGGGACGTGCGATCGCGGCACTCACCGGCTGGTCGGGCGTGCGCATCATGATAGACAATGTGATCTGGAAAGCGCCGCAGACAAAATCTCTGGGCTATCACCAGGACAATGCCTTCCTGAGCTGGTTTTCGCCCGGCGAGATCGCCACATGCTGGATCGCACTGGACGATACCACCGCCAGCGGCGGCACCATCGAATTTGCGCGCGGATCGCACCGTTGGGACCTCGGCGAACCGGTGGGCGATTTTCATGCACCGGCCGACTATTTAAAACCGGTGCACGAGGCGGCCGCGCGCGCCGGTGTTGAGCCGGATTTTCACTATGTGGAAGTGCCAGCCGGCGGCGGCTCGTTTCACCACGGCAAGACCTGGCACGGGTCGGGTGCGAACCCGGGGCCGGCACCACGCAGATCGCTGGTATTGCATGCGATGCATGCCGATGTGCAATATGTACCCGAGAACTTTTCCAAGGGTATCGGCCCGATCTACAGCCGTTACAAGCGACTGAATGACAACAACCTGGATGAAAACTATTTTCCGATTCTATGGCGGGAGGATGGCTATCGCACCGAACAAATCGACGATTATCTTTTGTCCGAGTGATCTTGCGCCGGCCAATGACCAGCGATGACGCAGCAGAGGCTTACGAACGCAACGCGACACGCTTTCTGGCCGCACGCGATCACTCGGCCGTTGGCTCAAAGGTTGTCGCTAACTGGGCGCGCACGTTGCCACACGGCGCAACGACGATAGAACTCGGATGCGGCGGTGGCTATCCGGTCAGCCAGACTCTGATCGACGCCGGATTGAAGCTTCACGCCATCGATGGTTCTGCAACACTGTGTGATGTCTTCCAGCAGCGTTTTCCGGATGTTCCGGTGCAGTGCACCAGGGTACAGGACTGCCGCTTGTTTGATCATCAATATGACGCAGCGATTGCAATCGGGTTGATGTTTTTGCTCCCTGTGCCCGATCAGGAGGATCTGATTCGGCGCGTCGCGCAAATCCTCGGCCCCGCAGGACGTTTTTTGTTTACCGCGCCACTGGAAACGGGAAGCTGGATTGATTTAAACACGGGCATTCAGTGTGTATCCGCTGGACGCGCGCACTACGAGTCCATCCTGCAGGCGGTTGGTTTCAATCGAATGACAACGTTCGAGGACGCTGGCGCCAACAACTACTACGATGTGCAACTGTGCGATCGTCGATTACACTACACCGCACTGCATCGCATTTGACTGTCAGTAGACAGGGAGCCTTCATGAGTACCTACCTCGCACAAGCCGATCTGCACGACATCGCCTGGGGCACAACCTTTCTCGGCGCCGGTGGCGGCGGCACGCTCAGCAGTACCGAGATCATGATTAAAGATCACTTTCCAGCCAGTGAGGTGGTCAGACTGGTAGACGTTGAGCAGGCCAGTACAGAAGGCGGTTTGACGACGGTCTGCGGCATGATCGCCTCGCAGGCAAAGGCCGCTCCGGCAACCGATCCACGACCGGCCGGCGTCGCGGTGGATCGCTACCGGCAACTGTTACAACAAACCGGCGCAGGCGAAGCCCGGCGACTGATACCACTTGAGCTCGGTGTGCAAAGTGCCGCAATTCCGTGCCTGATACTGGCGTTGCAACGCGGGATGTCGGTGATCGACGGTGACGGCGGCGGTGGCCGTGCGGTGCACACGTGTATGAATACTACCTTCGCGGGCTACGGTCCCTCTCCGAATCCGGCCATCGGCGGCATGGGTAACGGCAACACGATGATCAGCGAAACCGGCAACACTTACATGATGAGCGAGATGATGCTCGGCATGTCACAACGCGACGATATCGTTATCGTCGGCGTGTCGCTGTGGGCGATGGATGGGCCGGCGCTAATACGCGGCGTACCGCAAACCGGTGGCATGTCGCTGGCACGCAACATTGGCTCGGTATTGAAATGCGACGGCACGAGAGACAAGATCGAGCGTACGATCGAACTGGTTAACCACAATCGCGGCTGGGCGCGCGAATTGTTTCGCGGCAGAATTTACTCCAAGTCGGACTACCTGGTAGAGGTGCAGGAGGCCGATGGCACGCTGTGCGCGGTGAAAAAGACCGGCTCCAATGTTGCCGCGTTTCGTGCAGATCGCGTGATAGCCATCGGACCGGACAGCATCTGCTGGATCACACCAGACGGCCTGCCCTGTTCCAATACAAAGCTCCCAGAAGAAGGCGAAGAAGTCATCGTCATCGGCAGCAAAGCCAATGATGCCGTGCGGCAAAGCGACTACATTATGTTTTACTACCAGTATTTCATGGACAAGGTTAACGCTGCGACCCACGATGATTGTTATCCCGCGGTGAATCACTACACGCCGATTGAAGAACTCAATCCCGATTTGTAAGCCACTGTCGACGCTGAGTTCAGATCCGCTTACCTGCAGCGGCAGAGAAGAAGGGCCACTCTGAGGTGACCCCATTGTCGTGCGCGGCTAGCGAAGCGCGCCCTCATCGATCCACTGCCGGATGGCATCAACGACATCAGTGTCCAGCGGTACACCGCGAAAAGGCATTTGCGAGCCCGTCTGTTGCGTGCCTTCGAGCTTGTGCACCAGATAGCTGTTATCCGCATCGTTGGCCGCAATGCGATCTTTGTCCGGTTCCTGCAAACTGAGTGTGTTGATCAGTGAGTTGTAACTACCATCAGCGGTTGACAGATCCATGATACCCGGCAGACTCGACCCACCGCCGGTGTGACAGCCTGAGCAGACGGGCGTAAAGACCTTGGCCTGTATATCATCAAGCGTCGGCAGCACTGCAATATCGACCGACTCGCGGGTGAGCTGTGCGCGTATTTCACCATTCGGCCAGTCGCTCGACTGGATGCTGATATACATGCCGCCAGACTGGTAGGTGGCGATCTGTTGCGCATCCAGCACCGTGCCTGACGGAATCTGAAATTCGTTGGCGGCACTGGCTTCAAGCGTCACAACCACTGCACCGTTTACTCCCACCGTACCCATGTGCAACGTTGCACCGCTGGCCGCCGGGACTGAATGTTCGACACTGCCAGACAAATCACCGCTGACGGTATTCAGGCTTAAGCTGACCGCCCCTCGCGCACGCGTGGGCACCGCCGGCACCACTTGCGTGCCATCGAGCGACAACCTCGCCAGTGCGCTGGCAAACGATGGATTCGCATTGGCTGTTTGATCAATAGCGGTTGGAAACGACGGCTGGTTGTTGGGAGAACTTGGGCTGCCACCCTGAATCGCTGCCCCGCCATTGCCACCACCACAGGCCGACAACACAATGGAACCGGCAATCGCACAGTTGCCTAACAATTTGTTTTTCAATTTCAACCCCTGCCTTGATCGGCACCATTTACGGCACCCCGCAAGCAGTGCAAAAAACCACAACCAGACACTGCCGAACGCACCGCTTCCGCCGCCACTCATCGCGGCCATCGCGGCGGGCTCGTCATTCGACGGCGCACTGGCCTGTTGTAACGTATAGCTCAACTTGCCAGTGTCAGGGTGAAAGTCGACCGCATCGCCTCCGTAGGCCGAGTTATCGCCTCGCAATATCACATCGACGCCATCGGTTACGTCCAGCATCTGCAACGTGATTCGGCCTTCCGCGCTATCGCCGGCGACGACCAGTTCAACGGTTTGCTCCGGGCCCCACGACCATTCATTCTGGCTGGTTCCGGTGAAGCGAATCAGCTCCGTGCCTTCGAGTAGAAAATCTGCCCCCACGGCCAGTTCATTGGCAAAACCGCGAAAGCCCGTCGAGACGTTCTGATCAACATCCAGATAGACGCCCAGACCCCAGCCCAGTGTCAGTGTCTGATAACCCTGATAGCCCAGATACAGGTTCTCGACATCATTGGCCATTACCAGCCGCTGCCAGTCCAGTGTGTTGGGGGCCGCGATATCCTGTGGGTCTACGCCGCCGAGCTGTTGACTCTGCTCCCATTCTGAGAGGTCACCATCGAGCGCAATGGTCAACGCTGGCGCAGGCGGCTCGACTGGCGTCTGTGGCTCGACGGTACTGTAGCCGAAGCTTCTACTGGCCGCAGGTGCGAATCGATTACTGACGGCATCGGGGTAGAAATCGGTCACCGTGCCGCCCGTTGCATTGTTGTTGCCGATAAAAAAGAGATCCATCGCCACCGGGTTGCCAAGGCTTGCGCGTGGAATGGATAACTCGACGTTGTCGCCTGCGATCACCGGCGCGATATTGCCCCCATCTGCCCACACCCAGTCGGTGCCAGCACCTGTATAACGATGAATGGTGTCGGCCTCGAGCAGATAGTCCACGCCGATCGGCAATTCATCGCTAAAGCCTGTGAAGCCGGTCGAACGATTCTGATCGCTGTCGATCATGATGCCGTTGCCCCAGCTCAACTGCGCAGCCTCGTCGTTGATCCAGCCAATGTAAAAATCAATGTCGCTGTGTGCCATCCAGCCTTCGCGCCAGTCGATGACATTGCCCTCACCCACGGCATCATCCGGATCGCCGCCAAACGATGACAGCGCGCTCCAGTCTGTCAGATCACCATCGACAGTCAGGCTCGCCACCGGGTTGTATAGCACCGATGTTGGCTCAGTCGCTGGCGGTGGATCCACGACCACAGGTGTCACCGGATCACTACCGGCGCTGTAGGCAAAACTTCGCAACTCGGGCGCGGCGTTGACGTCGGCCGCCGCATCCGGATAAAAATCAAGCGCATCGCCATTCACCGCGGTGTTGTTGGCGTAGAAAAACAGTCTCATCGATGCAGGATTGCCCAGCGTTTCGCGCGCCACCCGCATTTCGAACTCGGCCCCGTTGATCGCTGCGACCTGAAGCTCGCCCGGCGCCCAGTTAAAGTCGTTGCCAGTACCGGTATAACGATGCAGCGTCTGCCCCTCAATCATATAGTCAACCCCGATAGGCAACTCGTTGCCAAAGCCTCTAAAGCCTGTGGCCGGGTTGGAGTCGGTATCAATCTGCACGCTCATCCCCCAACTGATCTGCACGGCATCCGGTGCGTGATTGCTGTAGCGGAAGTAGAAGTAGTCATCATCGTGTGCGATCGCCGCCGTGGCGAAATCCAACACATTGGCCAGGCCACTGACATCGTCCGGATCAAGACCATAGGCACTCAGATTATTCCAGTCTGAAACATCGCCATCGACCTGCAGTGTTGCAGACGGATTGAAACTGCCATCGATGGGATTAACGGGATCGACGGGGTCCACAGGATCGACCGGGTCAGGCGGCCCCTCACCGATCTGGCCATCGGCTGCGTCGTCCCAGCCGTCGTTATCCGCATCCACTCGATTCTCGGCATCGAGGCGCCCATCGCCGTTGATATCCAGTGACGCAAACGCCGTGTTGCTGATGTCGGTTGGACCGCTGCCATCGTTGGCAGCATTGCCACTTTCAAGATCGAGATAGTCCGGTGTACCGTCACTGTCGGTATCGATCGGATCGAGCAAAGTGCCCTGCGCAGTCGCGGCGTCATCGATGATGCCATCGTTATCCGCATCGACACCCCCGGCTTCAACTACATCGGCAATCGAGTCATTATCGGAATCGAGATCCAGCTGGTTGGGTTTGCCATCATTGTCAGCGTCAGCCAGTTGCGAATCATTCTGCTGTAACACCGGCACACTGATACCCTGCAGTGACCAGCCAAAGGACGCGGTATCGCCAAAGGAAGTGCTGCCAATATTGAAGCTGCCACTCGTGCCAGTCGCGCTGTGGTAGATAGATCGATTCTGATCAGTAGACAAACCGAGATACTGTGGCACACCGTAGGCGGTTTGCTCTGCCCCTTTAAAGACAAAAAACTCCTCGTTGCCGTCGACCATCCCGTTTGGCAACGGCGCACCCACTGGATTGAACGCGGTGCCATCGGCATTGCCGGACAGTCGCACAATATCGTTGCCACCAAGGCTCGCGACGCTGGTGCCGCGCTTGAACGCTACCACGTGGACATTAGCGGCCGACGGATTACTGCGATGAACAAACGTGTACATCGCATCGTCCCCGAAGTTGCCAAGGATACCGGTGCGGACGTTTTCCTCGGCGGTACCGAAACGCTCGGCCCCATTTAGGTTGCCAGCCATAGCATCGTACTCAGCGCGGGTAACGCTGACCCAACTGCCCGCCGCGGCCGCTTCAAACGCGGCCCGCGACGTCGTGAGCTGATTACCGATTGCAACCGCAAGCCCAACACCCGATTCAACCTCATTGGGAATGCCGTCATTATCGGCATCCGGATCAGCGTTGTCGCCCATACCATCGTTGTCGGTATCGCGAAATTCACTCGGATCAAGTGGGAAAACATCTGCGTTGTCGCCGACACCATCGTTATCGGAATCGAATTGCTCGGTCGGATCGTTCGGCAAGGCATCGGCGTTATCGCCGGTGCCGTCACCATCGCTGTCAGCACTTTCGCTCGCATCATCGGGAAATGCGTCGTTGACATCATCGACGCCGTCGTTGTCGTCATCGGGATCGACAGGGTTGCTGATGCCGTCGCCGTCTGTATCGTTGATTGAACTGGCGATCGGTTCCAGATCGTCGATTTGCAGCAGATAGGCCGCCAGGTCGTTAAGTGCATCGTTACCCAACGAGCTGACGTCGAAATCCATGCCAGTGGTGTGGGCGAGCACGGCCTGCTGCAGGCTGGACGCCGCGCCGTCGTGTAAATAGGGGGCGCCGTGCCACAGTCCACGCAAGGTCGGTGTGTCCAGGCCGCCATCGAGCAGCGATTGCCCCAGACGCCCACCCGTGTCGTCATCGACCGTGCCGATATCGTGGCCAACCGCAGACGGGCTATCGGTGAAATGGGTACCGGAGTGACAAAGCGCACAATCAGCACCGCGAAAAACCTCACGGCCGCGCACTGCGGCATCGGTCAGGCTGCCATCAACGTTGCGATAAGGGCTGACGCCATGCGTGCTCAGCGTCGCGGCGTAAGCTGCCAGCGCATCGAGATCGGCACTGCGGCCGGCCTTCGGGTTCAGGCTGTCAAGCGGGGCCGCAGAGTCGGCAAAGTCCGTATCGTCCAACAGACCCGTGCCATCGAAGATCTCCCGAATGTCGTTTTCAAAATCGTGAAACTCATCGAAATTGGCCGACCAGTGAACATTGCCGTCACCGATCCCGGCACGCCCGCGCAGATCAATGGTGTTGCGAAGCCCTTCACCGGCGTCACTGAAATCCCAAACCCGACCATCGTGGCCGGCGTCATCGTGACAACTGGCACAGCTGATGTATTTTTGCGCCGACAATCGCAAGTCGCTCGAGTCGTGAAATAACTGTTTGCCACGCAGTACCCGTTCACTGAGTGCGTCATTGGTCACTGTCGTGATGGTGTCGACGACATCGACATTGCCGCTGCTGCCGTCCATCAGCCCGGAGGCATCCAGCACACTGACCGAACGCGACAAATAATTGTGTACAAAAACCCGATTGCCATCCGCTGACACTGCAATCCCCTGCGGCGCAAAGCCCACTTCAGTGGAAAACAAAATGCTGTTGCTATAGAAGTCGAGCACCTCAAACCCCCGACTGGCCTCGTGGACGGTAAACAGGTAGTTACCGGTGGGGCCAAATGCGACGGCTGTCGGTTGACTGTTGTTGTCGAAATGGAAACGCGAATCGAGCACTTCCGAATCGCTCGACAAATCTATTCGAGACAACATGCCACGCACCAGCATATCGTGTTCGCGCGCGTTGCCATCGCGCATGGAACCACGATAGATGTTATCAACTTTGGAGGGCACAATTGCGCTCAAACCACTGGGCGACAATGCCGGTGCGCGCAGGTAGTTGGGAATGCCGCGATTTTCAACGTTGGTGTCGAGGTCATTTTCTGGCTGATTGTAGGGAATGCTGATGGTATCGAGCACCGCCATCACCGCGGTATCGATGACCAGCACTTCACCGCCTCCGGCTGCCGGCGTACGGGTGCTCTCACCCGCGGTTGGCGGGCTGATGAATCGCGGCGCATACAAGGTGCTGCCGTCTGCACTTATACCAAGCTCACGCGGATGTTCACCGGTGTCTGCTTCGGCCACAATCTGCCCACTGGCAAAATCTACCTTAACGACTTTGCCGGCCGCCTCCATCGCGACGTAGGCAAAGACCTTGTCCGCATCGAACACGATACCGTGTGGCTTTGAGGCGGGCTGTAGCGCCAGGGTTCCCACCGCTGCAAGCGAGTTGGTAACCACACGAGTAATGGTGGCATCGTCCTTGTTCACCACACGAAGTACGCCCCGATCATCCAGCGCCAGACTGCGCGGATTATCGCCGACGGCAATTTCCGCCAACAACGAGCCGCTGGCAACATCAATCACGCTGACGCTGTCATTGTCCGGATTCACTACATAGACGCGATCGCCATCGTCACGCGACTCGAACACAATATCCATCGATGAAGACGGGGTAGTCAGTTCCAAGGGCTCGTGAACGCGTTGGGACAATACCTGCTGATCACTGCCCTCGTCACCACTGACCGTCACCACCACCTGATAGCGTCCGGGCTGTGCGTAGGTGTGGCTGATATCCGGGCTGGTCGCGCTGGCGCTCTGACCGTCACCAAAGTCCCACTCGTACACGAGATTGCTGCCAAACTGCACGGCGGCACTGAATGTCACTTCACTACCGACCTGCACGGGCGTGCTGCTGATCGATTCAATCTCAAACAGGCGCGGTGCGGCATTATTGATATAGACGGCGTAGCGGTTCTGGTGTCCAATGAACATATCGAGATTGCCGTCCAGATTGACGTCAATCATTTTCATGTCGTAGGACTCTTCGTTAGCCCAGGCGGGTGCCACAAAAGTGGTGAATACACCTGAGTTCACGCCCTGGTTCAACACCATCTCGGTGCGCATGCCCTCGGTGGAGTTGGTCAGGCCACCGAAATTTCGCAGCATGCTCGACAGCACATAGTCCATGTCGCCGTCGGCATCAAAATCGCGCATGTGGACAAAGCCATGCTTGCGATTGCCACGCAGCATCGGTCCGTCCTGGCGGATGGCGTATTCCGGAATGCCGTTGCTGTCGAAGGTGCCAGTGGACATTTGCGCCATTGGCGCCGGATTGGAATACTGGCGGTAATCGAAAATGCCATCGCCATTGAAATCCGCCGCGCCGAAGATATAGGCAAAATTATCCGGATTGCGGAACGTGCTGCGGCGGCTGTTAGCAAAGTTGCCTTCGCCATCGTTGTAATAAATGTACAGGAACAGATCCGACTCAATATACACAACATCATTGTCGCCATCGCCCTCGACATCGGCGATCAGGGCGGCGTGCCCGCGCGTTAAGTTACCCAGACCGCCAAGCTTTGCATTCTGGGCGGTGAAATTTCCATTGCCATCGTTGACCAGCAGGCGGTTACTCGCAAATTCCACCTGAATCACAAAGAGATCAATTGCACCATCGCCGGTGATATCACCGGACTCCACTACCAGTATGTTGCTGGCGCCATTGATATCGCTACCACTATCGAATCCCTGCCAGTCACCATTGTCATCCAGCCCGAGGTTGCGATAGAGCCGAAGCGTCCTACCGAGCCGTCCGAACACGATATCGGTCAGGCCATCGCCGTTGGCATCGAAGGCTTCAGCGTAATTGGAATTGGACGCTTGATCAGCAGACGGCAGGAACACACTGGTGCGATTCACCAGCACGCCAGACTCATTAATCAGCAACACCGGGTTGGCGCCACGTCTGCTGATGATCAGGTCTTCGGCACCGTCGCCGTCGAAATCACCGAACTCTACCGCTTTGGCACCGGCGTCATTGACAAGACCACTGAGATGCTCTGCCGTTCTCTCGGATAGATCGGGCATCGAATCCTGCGCCATCGCACCGGACGCCAGCGTCTGTAAAAACAGCGCCACGGACAGCGCCGAAAACCGGGCCACGGCGAAACTTCTGCGACTCCAACTGGGAAACATGCGGGGATCCGGAAAGATTCAGAGTCAACGAAAAACGCAACAGCTATGCCACGCGCTGGCTTTCTTTCAATTCGCGCCAATTGCGGCCAGCTTGTGTTAAACCGGAGTCGGGCACTCGTCGTGTGTGCCCCAAAATGGTGCTTCAACTCGCAAGCTTGCGACGCACAATCTCGGCTACTTCATAGTTGACGATATCGGTACTCTGGCAGGGCACGGCAGCGTCAGCCGTGAGTTGCGACAGATTCAACGGCGGGAAATTGTCATCCGGATAGACCACCGTGATAAGTCGATGGTTGATCTCGCCGGCAATCTGTAGCTGGTGGTCATCGGAGAACTCGCCAAACTGCTGTACCCGGGGCACGAAGAGGGTGCGCTTTCGATACTGCAGCATTTGATTCAGGCTGCCGATCCCACAATGGCTGATCACCAGGGCGGCGCGCTGAATTAACTCGTCCATCTGCCTGCGCGAGACCAGCGCCGTCACGGTGCCACTGGCCGGGGGCGATTCAACCACGCAACTGCCGCACTGGATAAACCACTCTACCTGATGCGATGCGTACAGTGGATCTGCGGCAATTGACTCGTACAGCCGAGTGAAGGGGTAGTCATTGGTGCCCATTGTCACCAAAATCAGCGGCCTGTTCATTTAATCTGCCATCCGAAATACCGTGCCACAGTACTCAACAGATTCATGCTGCTCGGCAATCACTTTCCACTGACACAAAAAGACATCACACAGGCCATATTTCTCGATGATTCTGCCGGTATTCGACAGGCTGGTCACCCGAGCCATGGTGTCCAGATAAACAAATTTGGTACGCGTCATTTTGGCTACCAAGGCAAACGGCAGACAGATTGGCCCACCGGTACTGAACATGGAATCCGGGCGCACGGTTAAAAACACCCACAAGGCGCGCGCAAAGTTAAACGCGTGGACGAAGGGGTTGTATTGTGAATCGCGAATAGTGTGAATACGCTTGAAGCGTGTATTGTCCAGCATGTTTTTGTTGCAAACCAAATGCAACTCAGCCTCCACCAGGCTAAGCGCACACAGCGCCTCGCTCAGATGCCCGCCAGCAGAGGCGACAACCAGCACCACTTCGGGTTTTTCGGAACAGCCTTGGGAGTTCAATTGCAGCGCTCGAGTCGGATCCGTGCAAAGATCAAATTCAGCGCAGGCCAATTCGCGGGGCCATCGCTGAATACCGTTTGGCGGCCTTGCCAAACACAGCCAAAACCGCAACAGCTGTGCCACCGAAGCCAGCACCTGGTTCGCCTTTCACCAATGCGGCAAATAGATCACATCTTCGCCTGCTCGCCCGTGCATGAGTATTCCGGGCCCATCAGCCTAAAAGTCCGTGCTGACCCCGCCGGCCGTCTTGCGACGGGCGACGAAGGCGTCGATCTCCTCGCGAATCGACGCATCCATTGGCGGCGTCTGATACTCACCCAGCCGTTGCTGCCAGATTTTGTTAGCCTTCTGCATGGCATCCGGGCTGCCGGCTTCGAACCAGGTTTCGAAGTTTCGCCAATCACTTAGCACCGGCGCATAGAAGGCGTCCTTAAATCGATCCTGTGTGTGTTGCGTACCGAAGAAGTGACCACCGGGCCCCACTTCGGCGATCGCGTCGAGTGCGAGTTCATCGGCCGAGAAATCCAGCGGCGTCTGGAACTCTGCCACCATTTGCAGCAAGTCGATATCGAGTATGGTTTTTTCGTACGAACAGCACAGCCCACCCTCCATCCAGCCCGCGCCGTGCATCAGCAGATTGCCGCCCGAGTTCACTGCCCCCCAAAGAGAAAACACGCTCTCATAGGCGGCTTGCGCATCGACGGTGTTGGCGGCACAGACATTGGATGTGCGGTAGGGCACGTTGTAACGACGCGCCAGTTGGCCACCAATATGCTGCGCCTTCATGTACTCGGGCGTGCCAAAGGCCGGCGACCCGGATTGCATGTCTACGTTAGAGGTGAAACCGCCATACATCGCCGGGCTGCCCGGGTTGACCATCTGCGAGAACGCGAGCCCTGCCAGTGCCTCGGCATTCTGCAACACCAGCGCGCCCGGGATCGTCACAGGCGCCATCGCGCCGGACAGGGTAAACGGAGTGATCACCACGGGTTGACCGCACGATGCCATATCGATAATGCCCTGCATCATCGGGATGTCCAGTTGCAGCGGCGAGTTGGTGTTGATGATGGTGAACAGGCTGGGTTCGGCGGCCAGTTGGTCGTGGCTTAGGCCGCGCGCGATGCGGGTCATCTCGATAGCATCAGTGACGCGTTCATGGCCGAGCGAATAGATGCAGTAGGCTTTGTCAGTCAGGGTTAAAAAGTCGTCGATGCAATCCAGATGGCGCACCGAGGGATGCAGATCGACAGGCTCTACCGGATAGCCTCCGAGTACTTGAACAATATTATGCATCTGCGCGAGTTTCAGCAGATTCTGGTAATCATCGCGGTTGCCCGTGCGCCTGCCGCGCTGCAGACACGAACAGTTCGGCGCGCTGGCCATCATGGCGAAGACCATCGAATCGCCACCCATCGTCACATTATGGGCCGGGTTGCGCGCGTGCAGCGTGAACTGCGCCGGGATGGTATTGAGCAGGCGGCCGATCAGGGCCGGATCGAAACGCACCCGATGGTCCGATGCGACCTCTGCCCCCGCGTCACGCATGATCTGCCTGGCCTGCTCATGCAACACGGCGATTCCGGTCTCGGACAACAGTTGCAGCGAGGCCTGATGGATCTGCTCGACGGCCTCGGTCGATGCCAGATCAATCGGTGCGGTGATTCGGCGCAGTGGGCGAAATGGTTTTTGAGAGAAACCGCTGCTGGCCACACGGCGGCCGCGACGACGCTTGCGAGCTGGCCTCGCGCTGTTTGAACTGGAGTCGGTCATACCTCTTCACCTGGTTGAAACGGCTTGAATCAACAGCATCATTGCCGAGCGTAACGGGTACACTATCGCAACAGTGCGCCAGTGACATCCGGCGACTGTTCCAACGCAGCTCTGATGCTGCTCATTAACGACATACCAGCGACGGTTAAAAGAGAAAAAGCGGTGAACTACACCAGTACACGCGGTGACAAGCAATCACTCAATCTGGCAGGCATCATCAGCCGAGGCACCGCGACCGACGGCGGGCTTTTCGTCCCGTCAGAGTGGCCAATGCTCAACAGCGCACAACGGGAGGCACTGCTGCAGGGCTCCTACGCTGACACCGCAATTGCCGTGCTCTATCATTTTGGCGGTAATTCGTTCGAGCCAGGCCTGCTTGATCAGGCAATTCCCCGTGCTATGGAACCCTTCGGCACCGCGGCCAATCCCCCGCTAAAACACATTACCGACCACCTCTGGAGTCTGGAACTCTTTCGCGGTCCGACCTTCGCCTTTAAGGACTACGCACTGGCGCCACTGGCAGAGATTCTGGATGCCAGGCTGGCCCGTGAGCAACGCCGCGCGACCGTGCTGTGCGCCACCTCTGGCGACACCGGCGCCGCCACTGTGTCGGCCTTCGCCAACCGCGAGCGGCTGAATGTGGTGGTATTGTTCCCCAACGGCGGTGTGTCAGAATTTCAGCGCCGGCAAATGACAACCCTCGGCGCCGACAACGTACTGCCATTGTGCGTAGATGGTGATTTCGACGACTGCCAGCGCATCGTCAAGGCACTCTATCAGACACCACAAGCCAACGAGTTTGGTTTCACAGCCGTCAACTCAATCAACCTTGTCCGCATCCTGCTGCAATCGGCCTACTACTTTTACGCAGCCGGCAGCATCCGCCGCCAAACCGATCGCAACGCCAGTTTTATCGTACCGACTGGCAACTTCGGCAACGTCTATGCGGCCTACATCGCGCGGCGGCTCGGCGCACCCATCAACCGCCTGGTTGTCACGTCCAACGAAAACGACGTGCTGCCGCGGCTGTTCGAGTGCGGCAGGATGGAGGCAACCGAGACCCACAAGACCATCTCCCCGAGCATGGATATTCAGGTCTCCAGTAATTTCGAGCGATTTCTGTGGCACCTCAAAGGCAAGTCAGGCGATTGCGTCAGGCAGGCGCAAAAGCAACTCGCCGAGCAACGCAGTTATGCCTTGAACGAAGCCGAGCTCGAGGCCCTGCATGAAGATTTCTCGGCTGATCGATGCAGTACCGAGCAGGCCAATGATGCGATGCGCTGGATGTGGAGTGAGTTTGGCAAAATTGTCTGCCCGCATTCGGCGACTGCGGTGCACGCCGCGCGGCAGATGCAGGGCAACAGCAGTGATCAGCTGGTGCTGGTCGAGACGGCCGATCCGGCCAAGTTTTCCGCCGCGGTGCACAACGCGATTGGCCAGCAACCACCTCTGCCGCCCGGCGCGCAAACCCTGCTCACCGCCGACGAGCAATATACCAGCGTGTCCGCAACCCAAGACGCTGTGCTGGCCGCCATCGAAGCGCACCTGCGCTAGCGAAAGCACAGCCACCGGTTGGGTGGCACCGACGAGACTTACGCGCATTCAGCAGGCCTGCGCTCGCCCTCAGTCGCGAGCACGGCGCTGCCGCTGGCCACCGCCCGACGCTATGCTGGCAGGCCAGCACAAACTAATTCAATATCAACGTCATCCGGCCGATTCCTACAGTTACGACTGAACTTTACGGCTTCGCCAACTGCCATCTTTGATCACGCTGGCGGCGAAGCCCGGGACTCTATGCCGGCGAATAAGCGCGAAAAATCCGACCGCCAGCAACCCGATACGCGCACTGACAACCAGGGCGGGGACACGGGTGGCAGCGCCGTGGTGGAGATCCTGGAACCGCGCACACTGTTCTCAGCCGACCTGATCGGCATCGGCTACATCGACGATCAGACCCGAGAGCTAGACGACCATCCACCCGCGCCTGGCCATCTGACACCGTCCGCGCTGGAACTCGTGATCGTCGATCCGGCGGTGGCCAATCGGCAGCAGTTGCTCGACGATTTCACTACTCAACGCGAAGCCGGTCGCAATTTGCAGATCTATCTGCTCGATCAATCGGCCGACGGCGTCGAACAACTGTCGGTCATTCTGGGCAAGTACGAAAACGTCTCGGCCGTGCATCTGTTCTCCCACGGCAGTAACGCCGGCCTGCAACTGGGCGACAGTTGGTTAAACCTGCAAAAAGTCGAAGCGCTGCAACCAGCCATGGCCCAGTGGCAAATGGCATTGGCCGACGACGCCGATTTTTTGATCTACGGCTGTGATCTGGCTGCCCATGACGACGGCATAGCACTGCTCCAGCTTTGGGCCGACGCCACGGCCAGCAATGTGGCCGCGAGCACCGATACCACCGGGCACTCGTCGCTCGGTGGAGACTGGGCGCTGGAACACACTATTGGTGCCGTGGATACATCGATCGCGCTGTCTGATCGTGCGCAGGACGACTGGCTCAACGAGCTCGCCGTATTCGAACCATTGGCGGTCACGACCTTCCTCGATGTGGAGGATGGCGATACCTCCGGCATTCAGGAGTTGCTCGATGACCCCGGGCCGGATGGCAAGATTTCACTGCGTGAAGCCATCGAAGCTGCAGACAAAGAAGACGGTCACAACGAGATCTACCTGCCCGATGGCCGCTACCAGCGCAGCGACGATGGCGAACTGTCGATCGACAGCGACATTACCCTGCGCGGCCAAAGCCAGGATGGCACCATCATCGATGGGGAGTCAAAAAGCCGGGTCATCCATATTCCGGGTGACCACACCGTGGTGTTTGAAAACCTGCAACTGGTGAACGGATATCACAACAGCAAGGGCGGTGCTATCGATGCGCACGCCAATTCAGACATCACCTTCACCAACGTGACGCTCACCGGAAATACTTCAGATGATCGCGGCGGTGCTGTGCTGTCCGATGGTGGCACGGTACGGTTCAACAATGTAGTAGCGCACGGTAACACTGCTGCCGAGGGGGGAGCCGTTGAGCTGAAAGGGGCCACCTTCACGGCCATCAACTCTACGTTCTACAACAATACTGCCACCACCAAAGGCGGCGCGGTGAGTGGTGAGGAGGCGATACAGACTTATACCAATGTCACGCTGTATGGCAATGGTTCGGCGCAGGCTGGTGCTATCTCTACGGTTGGATCTGGCGCGCTATTAACGCTGAATAACTCCACCTTAAGTGGCAACAGCGCAACCGACGACGGCGGTGCAATACGGGCCAGTCAGCCGGTCATCATAAACAGCAGCACTATCGCTTTTAATAGCGCCGGCACCGATGGCAGTGGTGCAGGTGGCGGCCTGCATTTGAGTGGCAGTGGCGCAGTGGATATGTCCAATTCGATTCTCGAAGACAACACAGCCGCAGCCAGCAACACCGGCAACGTTAAAGGCGGCAGCAAGGTCACAAGCCAGGGCTACAACATCGACAGCGATGGCTCGGCGGCACTATCCGGAACAGGCGATATCAGCAATACCAGCGCCATGCTGTTACCACTCGCCGCCGGCAACACGGGCCTGCTCACACACGCGCTGGAGGCGGGTAGTCCGGCAATCAACGCGGGTGACTCAGCCACGGCGCAAACGCGCGATGCCAACGACTTGCTGCGGTCCTCGCTGCCAGACATCGGCGCCAGCGAAGCGTCGAGTAGCGCTATTGTCGGCACTCCGGCTTCCATCAATATCGATGGCCGCAGGGATGTCGCCTGGGAAAGTAAACCCGAGTCGCAGATTACTCGCTTGTCGTATTCGGTAGACACCGTCAATGGCAGCGATGACCTGTCTGCCAGTTGGCAATCTACCTGGAATTCCGACTACCTCTACCTGTTCATCGATGTCAGAGACAGTATCAATATTTCTGGTGAGTCAACGGCAGCCAATCTGTTCGAGGACGACTCGGTCGAGATATTCCTCGATCCGGACTATAGCCGAGGCAATACCTACGACGGTGTCAACGACGTCCAGTTGCTGATCAGCCGTGACAGTGCGACTGCCATCGCAGCAGGCCCCAATAGTGCGGCCATCGACACGAGTCAGGTGATAACGGCGATCAATGAATCGGGTGATAGTTACACCGTTGAAGTCGCTGTGCCCTGGAGCGAGCTGGGAATCTCACCCACGGCTGATCAAGCGATCGGCGTGGACATCAGTGTCAATGACGATGACGACGGCGCCGGACGCGAAAGCCGCATAGACTGGGCAGACAGCTATAACCAGTCATCCGCACATCCGGATTTATTTGGTACTGCTGAACTGCTTGCTGTCGTCGACAATGAGGCCCCAAACTTTTTACATTCTGGTCTGAACCTCAACACCGATGGCGGCAACAATCAGTATATTGAGATTGATGGTGGCATCACGAAAGATCTTGCCCAACTCACCTTCGAGCTGACATTCAGCACGACACAAACCGGCACAATCGCATCGTTTCCGCTACCGGGTCTGATTCAGCCTTTAAATATTGGCGTGGACAGCTCACTGGCTGATGGAGAGCTGCATACACTAAGCATTACCTGGGACAGCAGCACCGGCGAGATCAACACCTACTACGACGGGCTGCTGACGGGAGTTGTCAATGCAGGTATCACCGGGATACCGATGCCGCAGAGTAGTCAGATCGTCATTGGTCAGGGATACGATGGCGCCACATTCGATCCGGCTCAGTCATTCTCAGGCTCACTTCTGGATGTGAGAGTTTGGGATACGGTACGAACTGTTCCACAAATTTCCCACGCACTGGGCCACCAGCTTGACAGCAATAACGCGCCAGCCGATCTACTGCTCAACTGGCAGATGCGGGGTTTACAGGGCGCAGGCGGCGACACTGTTGTCAATGCCATAGATCCGGGAAACGCCGATCTTAAACTGACATCGATTGCCACTTCAGCACAATGGAGCGCATCATCGGCCAATGCGTTGCTGCAAGTGCAAGAGCACAGCCCAAACGGCACGGCGATCGGTTATATCTATCCCACCGATCCCGAAACAGAGGCGAACAATTTCAGTTTCACCCTGACCGATGACGCTTCTGGCCGCTTTACCATTGACGGTTCCACCGGGCTGCTGAGTGTTGCTGACAGTGCAAACATCGATTTCGAAGACAGCACAAAACATAACGTTACCGTGCAGGTCACTGATGACACCGGCGATACCTATGAGCAGACTTTCGAGGTCGATCTGGACGCCCTGAATGAAACCCCCATCCTGCAGTACGCGGGTGGTGAGACCACGATTTACATACTTGGCCAACCTGCAGTCGCGCTCGATTCTAACATCATGGCCGACGATCCAGAGCTGACCGCGGCCGACAACTACGATGGTGCCACATTAACAATCGCCCGTCAGGGTGGCGCTCAATCGGAAGATGAGTTCTCAGCACTTGGCGACCTCGCCGATCTGATCGGCGGTTCGACGC
>CAZYDV010000084.1:0-19858 GCA_964646405.1 uncultured Granulosicoccaceae bacterium
TGCAATCTTTTTATCCCACGGAAGCTGCACGAAGGTCTCGGGATCAGCGATACCGACGAGCTCCGCCGCCTCCGGGCCATAGCCAATGTAATCGCCATGACGGTCGACAAACAGGTTTGCCGTGGAGCCGTACACCAGCTGAAAGCCTTTGTTGGCTGTCCGCTCCCAGTGGTTGGATGGTATGCCCTTACCGACGATTCGCCCCGTTACCGAGATGAACTGATAGTAGATGTAAGTAATGCCCAGCTCGTCGATCTTCTTGCGAACATCTTTGATCAACTGGTCGCGACCAGGCTCGTTCACATATTGTTCTAGTTCAGTCATAGCATCTCTCCCCCCGGGACTCTTACTGGTGTTTACGGATCAATTGAGGACTGTCTCGCAGCAGATGCAGCGGACACTCACTGGGTCTGTTTGCAACAGACCAATTATGTACCTTTTCGGACCGATACTATAAACTGACCCGAGCTCAAAATGCCAGACCCTGTAGCGACAAAAAAGTCATCTGTAACCTGAGCAATCATCACTCATCCGTTTAGCGTTCGCGTTTCTCTGGTTTCTCAAGCATTTAATTGAACACAATCGGCCATATCGTTACACTGAACGCAGGCGTCAGAGGCCAACCGGCAGTCACGGCTTCTTTCCCAACCCGAGGAAACGGTACAGAATTGGTTTATGAATTCGTCCAACACCAGTCAAGTCATCTCTCAGACTCCGCGCACCAGTGATGCGAGCTCGGTCTCTGCGGCACTGCGCCGGCAAATTCTCAATGGAGAGTACCTGCACGACGAAAAGCTCCCCGCCGAGCGAGCCCTGGCCGATCAATTCAGTTGCTCCAGAGGTACCGTCAGAGCAGCCATGGAACGCCTGGAAGAGCAGCAACTCATCGAACGCAGAATCGGTAGTGGCACCTATGTCAGCTACCACGGCCGCGCAGACGATATTGAAATTGCCAACATCACCAGCCCACTGGAACTGATCGACGTGCGCCTGGGTATCGAACCTCAGATCGCACGACTGGCAGTAGCAAACGCCAGTGCGCGCGACATTGCACGGCTGGAAAAAGCACTGATCGCTGTCGAGCAATGCACCGAGAACAGCGACCCGGAAGCCTTTACCATCGCGGATGAACACTTTCACCTGACACTGGCCGAGTGCACCGGCAATGCCCTGATGCTGTGGGTTTACAAACACATCAATGATGTGCGATCACACCGCCAATGGAGCGCTATGAAGGACAAAATCCTGAAACCCGCCAGGGTGCGCAAGTACAACCAGCAACATCGTGAACTCTTTGAGGCAATTGCCCATCGCGATGTCGATGCCGCCACCAACGTGACATGGGCACATCTGGACATGGCCAGACGAGACTTGCTGGGTGCCAGTCGATGAATACATTGCCACAGCAACTTTCAGAACTCGTGATCCCGCAGTCCGGCATCCTGTCCCCTGGCACACCGATCCTGCCACCGGGCACTGAGCGCTATGTGATTGCCGGCGGCGGATCACTGGTACTCGACCTTCTGGCCGGCGATGAACTGCAGATTGTCGATCCGGAGGGACTGCAGGCCTGTGAAGTGGCCGCCTTCGACCAGCACGGCAAGCCCGGCAATGCCGCACTCGATGCCCATATTAAAAGCATCCGCAGTGAGTGGCTTGGCACCATGCTGGCAGCCGGTTCCGAGTCGAGCCGAAAAATACACGCCGGACTCAGCCGCCGATCGATCAAGCCGGGCAGCGACTGCCAGGTGCTGCCATGGCTTGCCGACGACTCTCGCGCCGGCAGCAGCCACAGCGCAACGGCCAGCGAAAACCTGACCTGCATCATCTCAGCGCCGGCCGAGCCCATGCGAGTCGATCAGCAGCGACCACCGACCCCGCTGGTCGCCTGGGTGAAGCGTGCAAAGGTGGTCGAAAACCCCGAGCCGATGCTGCCAGAACCACTGGCCGACATCGATCAGGACATTCGCGTGCCGCGCATGACCGCGCGAGTGTTCGAAGTAAAAAAGGGCGACTATATCCAGATCATTGATGTCGAGGGGCGCGAATGCAGTGACTTTCAATGCTTCGATGCCCGCCAGTTGCAGAACGGTATTGAACGCTGCCTCGACGCCACAACCACGCGCACTCTGATGGCCAGCGCGTATCCAATGCCGGGGCTGCACAGCAAATTCTACGATCAGGAAATGACCCCGCTGGTGCAGGTGGTACAGGACACCTGCGGGCGACACGATTCGTTCGGTCTGGCCTGTACGGCAAAATACTATGACGATGCCGGCTATCCCGGACACGTCAATTGCAGCGACAATTTCAACGCTGCCCTGGCCCCTTTCTCAATTGCACCAAGAGCGGGCTGGATGGCGATGAACCTGTTTTTCAATACCGCCATCGACGATCACAATCAACTGCTCAGCGACGAGCCGTGGTCCAGACCCGGCGACTATGTTTTGCTCAAGGCACTCACCGATCTGGTGTGTGTATCATCCGCCTGCCCCGATGACATCGATCCGGCCAACGGCTGGAACCCCACGGACATACACGTGCGCGTCTATCCGGGCAACAACGAATTCTCCACTGCCGTGGCCTATCGCATGACACCCGACGCAGATCCTCAGCTCACCAAAGAAACTGCCTTTCACCCGCGCACCACCGAACTGACCGGCAATTTCACCGAGTACAACGGCTACTGGCTGGCCAATCGCTACAACAACCATGGTCCGATTGCCGAATACTGGGCGTGCAGAGAAGGCGTCGTCGCGATTGATTTGTCGCCGCTGCGCAAATACGAAGTGCTCGGTCCGGATGCGGAAGAGCTGATGCAAAGCTGCGTGACGCGGGACATACGAAAGCTCTCACCGGGCCAGGTTGTCTATACTGCCATGTGTTACGAAAATGGCGGCATGGTAGACGACGGCACCGTCTTTCGCATGTGCGAAACCAACTTTCGCTGGGTTGGCGGCGACGACTACAGCGGCATCTGGCTGCGCGAGCAGGCGCAAAAGCGCGGACTCAATTGCTGGGTAAAATCGTCTACCGATCAATTGCACAATCTGCAGGTACAGGGACCGTTAAGCCGGGACGTTCTAAAAGAGATCGTCTGGACGCGCCCTGACCAGACACCGTTGCAGGATCTGGCGTGGTTTCGTTTTTCGGTCGCCCGCATCGGCCACGATCAGGGCATCCCGATACTCGTGTCGCGTACCGGCTATACCGGCGAACTTGGCTACGAAGTCTGGTGCCATCCAAAAGACGGCCCTGCCGTATGGGATGCAGTGTTCGCCGCTGGCGAACCGCACAGCATCATGCCGATGGGGCTCGAAGCGCTGGACATGTTGCGTATTGAGGCCGGTCTGATTTTCGCCGGTTACGAATTCACCGACGAGACTGACCCCTACGAGGCTGGCATTTCGTTCACCGTGCCGCTTAAATCGAAACAGGATGATTTTATCGGCCGCGACGCACTGCTAAAACGGCGCGACAACCCGCAACGCAAACTGGTCGGCCTGGAGCTCGATGGCGATGAGCCTGCACATCATGGCGACTGCGTGCACATCGGCAGGCAACAGATTGGCGTCGTCACCAGCGGCACCCGCTCACCGAAATTATCGAAAAACATCGCGCTTTGTCGCGTCACTACTGAACACGCGGAACCCGGCACCCGGGTAGAGGTCGGTAAACTGGACGGCCACCAAAAACGAATGAGCGCCACTGTGTGCAGCTACCCGTTTTACGATCCCGATAAGTCACGCGTTCGCGCCTGAGCGACAAACATTGGTCCGGCTGCGCTGCCGGACCGCACCCACCATAGTCATCGGGCACCTTGAGCTCGAGAGCCTGCGACAATCATTCCATTCCGAGTGCCTGTTTGCGCTGATTGGCCCAGGTGCGCAGGATCTGATCGACAGCCAGACCGATAAACGCGACGCAAAGGCCCAGCACCAGTCCATTGCCGACCCCTGCTTTGTCAGACAGCGACTTTAATATCAATTGCCCCAGATCATCCGTGCCGATCATCGCGCCGATGATCACCATCGACAAGGCAAAGACCACGGTTTGGTTAATACCCAGAGCCATATGAGGAAATGACATTGGCAGCTCGACAGACAACCAGCGCTGTATTCGGTTGACGCCGGACATTGACGCCGCATCGTGCAATGACTGCGGCACACTGCGCAGCCCCTCGACGGTATAGCGCGCTGCAGGAATAGTGGCGTAGACAACAATCGCGATCAGTACCGACGTATCCGTGACACCAAAAAGCATCATCACGGGTATCAGATAGATAAATGACGGAAAAGTCTGGAACGTATCGCAGACCGTCAGTATGAAGCGCGAAGAAGCCGGGTGCTGCGCGCAGATCGTACCCACGACTATGCCAATAAAACCCGAAATCAACACCGACATGGTCACCAGATAGGACGTGATCAGCGCGCGATCCCACCATTCTGTCAACGCGATGCATAGCAGGAACCCACCGACAATCAGCGCGGAGCGAAGACCGCCTACGATAAAGCCGGCTCCC
The DNA here is from genome assembly GCA_964646405.1 of uncultured Granulosicoccaceae bacterium. Taxonomy (GTDB): domain Bacteria; phylum Pseudomonadota; class Gammaproteobacteria; order Granulosicoccales; family Granulosicoccaceae; genus CAKZSB01. The sequence continues at coordinate 4,523 of CAZYDV010000084.1, forward strand.
ATCGCGAGCGTAAAGGTGGCCACGACAGGCATCGACAGATAGGCCGTCTTAACCGGAATCAGCACCTCCACAATGAACCATTCGTTGAAGCCCTTCAACGAATAGAAGAAGGTATCCCACACCCAATCGACGCCGGCTTGCCAGAACCCCGCTGTCGTGATGCCCTTGTTATGTGGAATCAGATAGAAGTAGTTGAACCCTTCGCGAAAAATAAATGACCCAATCCACGCCAGCAGCACGCCTGCGACAAAAACGCCTAAAAAAGTAAGCGAGTGTTTGTGCCGCTGCCGAAAAGACTGACTGGCAAAATAGTCGGTTTGTTTGTTTGCCCACGCAAGCGACAAACGATCCAGCACGATAGCGATCAACACAATGCAAACACCGATTTCCAGCGCCGTGCCGATACGCAGGCGATTGAGCGCAATCAGCAACTCATTACCCAACCCCTTGGCACCGATTAACGATGCGATCACCACCATCGCCAGGCATTGCATAATCACCTGATTGACGCCGATCAGGATGTCGCGTCGGGCGGTGGGAATCTGCACTCGGCGCAACAGTTGCCAGTTGTTACAGCCACTCATCAGGCCAGCCTCGGCAACCTCGGGTGGAACCTTTTTTAACCCCAGAATGGTCAGCCGCACCATCGGTGGCGTGGCGAAGATGATGGTCGCGATCGCGCCGGCATGATCACCAATACCAAAAAAAACCATGACCGGAATCAGGTAGGAAAAGTGCGGCACGATCTGCGCAACATTGAGCAACGGATTCAAAAACGCCTCGACTCGGCGACTCCGATAAGCCCAGATGCCAAGCGCAAGCCCCAGCAATATGGCAACCGGCGCGGCAATCAATACAAACGATAAGGTCTGCATTGACGGCTCCCACTGACCGAAAACCGCGATGTAGGTGAATGCCGCTGCAACGAATAGCGCGAGCCCCGCGCCACTCAGCGCGTATCCCAATATGGCCGCACCGCCTGCGACCACCGTCCACGGCAGTGCCGGCCAGCGCGCCCATGGGTTCTCCGTCGCCCAGTCCCAACTGGTAAAAGTAACGATGGTCTTGACGCCACCGAGCATAATCTCACGCACCAGTTCTATCAGAAACAGCACCACGCTCGATATGCCGCGGGTAATTTCACGTAGCAAAGGCTTTTGTTCGTATTCTTCGATATCCGGATCGTAGACTTCAATGGGCCACCACTCGAACATCATGTAGTCGACCGAATTATTGATGATGAGCGGCAATTGACTGAACAGCGGAGGCAAGCGCCAGAGCCAGTTACCATCGGATTCCGGAATCAACAGACACAGCAGCAGGAAGATCGCGATCAGCAGCAAAAACTGAAGATACTTTCGACTTGCCAGCGCCTCAATCATGATGATGCACCGGACTCGGCACCGCTACGATTGCCAAACAACACACTGACCACCCGCGATGCACGCACCGATCCGACTACCGCGCCACTGGCATCGACAACTGCAACCGGAGCCGCCGAATTCAGCACCGCTTCTGCCACGGTTTCGACAATCGCCTCTTTCGCCACCGTCAGCGGCCCGACCTCATCGGGGATAACACCCTCATCCATGACAGACTCGATTTTCAGTACTTTTTCTCGCGGCACATCTTCGGTGAACTTACGCACATATTCGGTCGCCGGGTTCAACACTATGTTTGCCGGCGTGTCGAGCTGCTCGATGACACCATCCTTCATGATCGCGATACGATCGGCCAGGCGCAGGGCTTCGTCAAAATCGTGCGTCACAAAAAGAATGGTTTTACTGAGCACCGACTGCAACCTTAAAAATTCATCCTGCATCTCTTTTCGAATCAACGGATCCAGTGCGGAAAACGGCTCGTCGAGAAACCAGATGTCCGGCTCGATCGCCAGTGATCGCGCGATGCCCACCCGCTGCTGTTGTCCGCCCGAGAGTTGACGTGGAAAGTAGTTTTCGCGCCCGGACAAGCCAACCAGATCGATCATCTCGGCGGCACGCTGAATGCTTTGCTTGACGCTGACGCCTTTGACCTGCAGCGGAAACGCAATGTTCTCGAGCACCGTCTTGTGTGGCAGCAATGCAAAGCTCTGGAACACCATGCCCATCTTATTGCGCCGCAACTCGATCAGTTGCTTGTTGTTCATCGAGGTGATATCCGCTCCCTCGATGTAGATCTTTCCAGCTGTAGCCTGGGTGAGCCTCGAGATGCAGCGCAGCAGCGTGGATTTGCCCGACCCTGACAACCCCATAATGATCAACAATTCCCCCGGATAAACTTCAAACGAGGCGTTGTCGACACCGACGATACAACCGGCTTGCAGAAATTTCTCAGGATCGACTACACCATTCGATTGCTGTAACAGTCGGCCGGCATTGTCGCCAAAAATCTTATAGACCGACTCGCAGCGGATAACAGGAGAATCCGAATTGGAAGCTACCGAGGCCATAGCAGTTTGTTTACCCGATGGAACTGTCAGTGAAGATACAAAAAAACCCCCTGGTTCGGTTACAAGCCAGGGGGTTTTTCATTTACATTGACCGCCGGTTGAACACGGCAGTCAACCATCTGTAACCCTATTTGATCCAGGGCATCCAGACGTCTTCGTTGTCAGCAAGCCATTTTGCCGCAGCGTCTTTATGATCCATTTTGTCGATATCGACCAGTGCAGCCATCTGGCCGATCTGCGTGGTGGAGAAGTCGAGCTTGGAAAACGCGGTGTAAGCTGCCGGGTGAGTGCGCGGGAACTTGTAGTTCGCGGCCTTTTTCAGCCAGCCCTTCGGTGAACCACACTTGCCATCGCCACCATCTTCTATACGACAGCCATCGTAGTACGGCGGGAACTCGATGAAGGTGAATCCGTCGGCGTCGGTGAAGTTCGGCGTCCAGTTGAAGACGATGGTGCCACGGCCCTCTTTCTTCGCGGATGCCAGTTCTGTCCACAACGCATCAGCACCACCGGCAAACTTGACCGTCCAGTTGTCGGCAAGGCCCAGCGCCTCAAGCCGCTCCGGCATCAGATTGCCGTGCCAGCTTTGCGGACCCTCAAGCCAACGTCCCTTGCCTTCAGAATCCGCTGTGGTGAAATTCGCGTGGCAGTCTTTCAGTGCCTCCCAGTTCGGTAGTCCGGGGCAAAGATCTTTCTCGATCACCCAGGTGGGCACGCCCATTTCTTCCAGCGTGGTCGCCGAATGGGTACCGGCGTCTATCACGCCGCCTTTCGCCATGGCGTTGTAAAAAGACTTACCGAAGGTGGACTGCCAGACTTCGTGTGAGATCGTCACATCGCCATTGCGGATCGACTCGTAAACCGCCTGCGAATCGGCCGGAACGTATTCAACGTTGTTGCCCATCTTCTCGAACATGCCGCCGATCACGTAGGCCATGACGATCTGGCTGGACCAGTTATGAATCGGAATCACGATGGGTGCGGTGCTGTCGGCGGCTTTCGCGACACCGGTTACAGACAGCAAGGATACGCATCCGGCCACCATCAGTGCCCGCAGCGATTTCGGTGTTCTTAGCTTCATAGATTTCCCCTGATCCAGTTTTAATGGGCTCACCCGACGGCGCGGAGCGAGTTGCATTTGCACCCTCGATACTACCATTGGGTTTACCAAAAAATACCATTGAAGCGCACTATTATTGTTTGAAACGGACAATTGCGTGATCCAAAACCACACCAATTTTGGCTCAAATTGGACCAATTTTGTACCTTTCCACCATCCGATCGCTCGACCGACCCGTTTCAACCGAGCCGAATAGTCGCTCTGCAGGCACGAGTTGACGCCCGGCTGTCAAAGCACGACCGCTACTGGCGATTTTTATGCTCTGATAATCTGTAATAATGCGCCGGCAATCAGCAGCGCTAAAGAATAGATGCGCTGCCCAAAAGAAACGGTGCATAACATGACAAAAAGAGTCGCGATTATCGGCGCTGGCCCCTGCGGCACAGCTGCTCTCAGGGCATTTCAATCAGCGAAACAAAAAGGCGACGACATTCCTGAAGTGGTTTGCTTCGAGAAGCAGGACGACTGGGGCGGTTTGTGGAACTACACCTGGCGAACAGGTCTCGATGAATACGGCGAGCCGGTTCACGGCTCTATGTATCGCTATCTCTGGTCCAACGGACCAAAAGAATGCCTGGAGTTCGCGGACTACACATTCGATGAACACTTCGGCAAGCCGATCGCGAGCTACCCGCCGCGCGAGGTGCTGGCAGATTATATCAAGGGCCGCGTTGAGAAAGCCGGCGTCAGAGATTGGGTTAAATTTCGCCACCCGGTGCGACACGTCCAGTTCCATGCTGAAACTGACGACTTCACCGTCACCGCACATGATCTCGTGAATGATCAGCAGGTGATCGAAAAATTTGATCATGTGATCGTGTCAACCGGACACTTCTCTACACCTAACGTGCCCTACTTTGAAGGCATGGATCGCTTCGAAGGGCGGGTGCTGCACGCCCATGACTTTCGCGATGCGCTGGAATTCAAAGGCAAGGATGTGATGGTTGTAGGCGCCAGTTACTCGGCCGAGGACATCGGCTCGCAATGCTGGAAGTACGGGGCGAAATCAATGACCGCGTGCTACCGCACAAGCCCCATGGGTTTTCACTGGCCGGACAACTGGGAGACTAAACCCCTGCTGACCAAAGTCACCGGCAAGACCTGCCACTTCAAAGACGGCACCAGCAAAGACATCGATGCGATCATTCTGTGCACCGGCTACCTGCATCATTTTCCGTTCATGGCCGACGATATCCGCCTGCGCGCTACCAATCGCATGTGGACACCCGATCTCTACCATGGCGTCGCGTTCGAACCCAACACACGCGTGCACTATCTCGGGATGCAGGACCAGTTCTATACCTTCAATATGTTCGATGCCCAGGCCTGGTGGGCGCGCGATGTCATTATGGGCAAGGTCGCGATTCCGTCCGATGCGGAAATGGCAGCCCACAGCAAAAAGTGGCTGGATCGCGAGGCAACACTGGAAACCGATGAAGACATGATCTGGTTCCAGGGTGACTACGTCCAGGAGCTGATCGATCAGACCGATTATCCGAGCTTTGACATCGAGGCGGTGAACCAGACGTTCATGACCTGGGAGCACCACAAACACGACGACATCATGGGTTTTCGCGACAATGCCTACAAATCCCTGATGACAGGCTCCCAGTCGCCGAGTCACCACACCAAGTGGACCGAGGCGATGGACGACTCCATGCAAGAGTATCTGAAGAACTAAGCCCCTGATGAAACAATATAGCCTCGCAGTTATTCCCGGTGACGGCATCGGCCGTGAAGTCGTCCCCGAGGGAATCAAAGTGCTGAATGCGGTGGCCGACAAATTCGGCTTCGCACTGCAATACAGCCAGTTTGACTGGAGCTGCGAGCGCTATCATCAGACCGGCAGCATGATGCCGGACGATGGTCTGTCGCAACTGTCCGATAGCGATGCGATTTTTCTAGGCGCGGTGGGCTATCCCGGCGTGCCAGATCATATCTCCCTGTGGGGATTGCTGATTCCGATACGTCGTCAGTTCGACCAGTACGTCAATTTGCGCCCGGTCAGGCTCTTGCCGGGTATCACCCCGCCATTGCGCGACAAGAAACCCGGCGACATCGATTTCTGGGTAGTGCGCGAAAACACCGAGGGCGAATATTCTGCAGAAGGTGGGATCCACGAAGCGGGCACCGAAGACGAATACGTGCTGCAGGAAAACCGCTTCACCCGCAAGGGCACGGATCGCATCATGCGTTACGCGTTTGATCTGGCCACTCGACTGGGCAGCAACCACGTGACATCGGCCACCAAGTCCAATGGCATATTCCACTCCATGCCCTACTGGGATTCGCGCTTTGCCGAAATGGCCAGCGCCTACCCGAAGGTGACGACCGACCAGTACCACATCGATATTCTGGCCGCCCGCTTTGTGATGTCACCCGAACGCTTCGATGTCGTCGTTGCCAGTAATCTGTTTGGCGATATCCTCTCAGATCTCGGGCCGGGTATCACCGGCACGATTGCGATAGCACCGGGCGCCAATATCAATCCCGAGCGCGAGTATCCGTCAATGTTTGAACCCGTCCACGGCTCGGCACCTGACATCGCCGGCCGCAATATTGCCAATCCGATCGGCCAGATCTGGACTGCCGCGATGATGCTCGATCACCTGGGTGAAGCCGAAGCCGGCGAGCATATCGTCGACAGCATCGCAAGCGTACTGCAGAGCGACATGGAACTCACCCCGGACATGGGAGGTGGCGCCACTACCCAGACGCTCGGCGACGCGATCACAAACGCTGTGATGGCACATCGCTAGCGCTCTGCCAACGGTTCCGGCGCGCCGACGTTAAATTAAGATAATTCCAGATTGTCTCAGACAACTTGGCAAGCGAGGTGAAGTACACTAGGATCTGTGATTAACGTCATGACAAACAATGACCTCATCTGACGAGCCGCCCTGCCTGTCCAAGGCTCACAAACTGTTGGATTCAAGTGGAAAGTTACAACGACACGCTGCGCCAGGGTGATCACGTCGGCTGCTATCAGATCGAACAGGTGCTGGGCCGGGGTGGGTTTGCCGCTACCTATCTCGCCCATGATCTGCACCTCGATCTACAAGTCGCGCTGAAGGAATATCTGCCGCGCGATATCGTGCGCCGCGACACCAACCTCAATGTTGTGCCCGCATCCGACGACTTTGTGGAAGACTACGATGCCGGTCTGAAGAGCTTTGCGCGCGAAGCCAAAACACTGGCGCGCTTCAAACACCCGAATATCGTGCGCGTGCACAACGTGCTGCACAAATACCACACCGCCTACATGGTGATGGACTACGAGCGCGGCCGCGAGATGGCGCAACTGCTCGATGAACGACAAACTATCGGCGAATCGGAACTGCTTCAGATCGCAGCCCCGGTGCTCGACGGTCTCGAGGAAATCCACCGCCACGGCTATCTGCACCGCGATATCAAGCCGTCGAATATCTATCTGCGCGATCAGGGGCCACCGGTTCTGCTGGATTTCGGTGCCGCCAGATTCGCCATGAGCGAGGCGACCCAGCAACTCACCGCAGTGGTCACCGTCGGCTATACGCCGATCGAGCAATACAATATTTCGCAGGAAGATCAGGGCCCCTGGTCCGATATCTACGCCCTGGCCGCGGTGCTGTACGAGGCTGTCACTGGCGAAATGCCGGTCGATTCCATCACCCGCGCCACTGCCCTGCAAGTCAAGCGCGATACCGATCCGCTGCTGACCAGCCATCGCTCAGCCGTGCAAAGCTACTCGAGCCGCTTTCTGGACGCGATCGACTGGGCGCTGCAGTTTAAAGCAGAGGACCGACCTCAGAGCGTCGCGCAATGGCGAGCAGCAATGTTCGGCAGTCAACCCGCATCAGCAGCGCCTCCGGTTGATCGTGGCCGCGATCAGACGCTGGAGCAAAAGCAGCGACCCTACCCGGAGCCGCGCGTCACGCCACGACCCGACAGCGGCCCGCAAATAAACTTTGCCGAATTACACGACGATTTCGATGACACAGGCTTGCCGGTTCTGGAAGATATCGCACTCGACAAGCAGCCGCCGTCACAGTCGCTGCCCACGAGAGAACGCCCGCCAGTACAGGCGCGAATGCGGCCACCGTCTCGGCAAGCCGCCCCGCCATCCCGAGTCGAGCGCAGCGATACCCAGCAGGTGAGAGACGTCGTGCGCCGAGACATCATGGGCCGCACGCACCACGATCCATTGCCCGCGCCACTGGATCTGACATCAGACCCTGACTTTACCGACGTTGAAGACGCGCGCATCCAGGCCCGGCCCGCAACGCCGCCTGGTGCGGCGTCCGACACCCCGCCACCACTGGATGCGCGAAGCTTTGCCGCCGACGATCCCGATGACCACAACTGGGATATTCCGCAGCCGAGTCGACTGGCTGCCGTTCGCTGGATTTTTCCGATGGTCGCGCTGACCTCAATCATTGCCGGGGCGCTGTATTTCGTCAACCAGCCCACGCCGGGCGCCCGGCCGATTGCGGCCACTGACTCGACACTGGATATCGAGAACGCGCTGGCGACTGCCCGAACACTCGAAGCCACGGGCAACGGCGTTTTCCCGATCGACTATTCGTCGCTGGACTACTATCGCGAAATTTTGCAGCACGAGCCCGACAACACCCAGGCGCTTGCCGGCATCGCGCGAATTGAGCGAAATCTGACGAGCGCTATAGACGCCGGTGTCGAGGCCAATGAGCTCGCCAGAGTCAACCGACTGCTGGCCCGCGCCCGAAATGCTGGACTGGATATCTCCGTGAATGAAGTACAGGGCGAGGCGGAATCGGCACCCGATGATTTCGTGCTGGGCCGGATTGGCGAGATTCGCGCGTATCTGGAGCGTGGCGACACCGCGGCTGCCGAGCGCCTGTTTGCGCAGACCCGCCCCTATATTGCCGACGTCGCGACGATCGATGAGATCGAAGCAGACATCGCAGCTCGCCAACAACCGCCCGCGGTAACAGAAGAACCCGCTACGATCGCGACACCCGTCAGCGAGCAGCTGGCAAGTCTGACACCGCAGGCAGCACCTGCCGCTGCGCCGCAAACGGCCGTCGATATCCAGCCGAACCCACCACCCGCGCAGATCGACACCGCGCCACCGCAGGTCGACACCACACCGCCAGGGGGCACCACGACCGCCTCGGGCGCGTTGGGCAGGCACCTGGATACGCTGCGGCGTGCGATCGAGTCCCGGCAGATCAACGCGGTTCTGGCGGCCAGCGAGCTGTCGGCAGATCGTGAAAAATTCGTGCGCCAGATGTTTGATCGCTACGACCACCTGTCAGTCAGTATCGATCAGGTGCAGCAGTCGAGCAGTACTGTCAATGCCAGGCTAAACATCTCGATGTACAACCAACGACGCGATGGCAGCTACTATTCGGCGGGGCGCTGGAATGGCGTGACGCTCAATACCTCACGCGACGCGTCAGGCGGCTGGGATTCTATTCGCTGGTAGCCCGCAGTGGGCCACCGCTGTCCGGCGGTCTATCAAGGACACTCAGCGTAGCCAAGCTGCAGCGCAGGGCCGCTGGCACCCTCAGATGACATAAACGATACGTCGTTGGAATCGCCGTCCATACGTACCACCAACGTGACCTCACCGGTGCCGATTCGCGCGGCTGACAATCCGATCTGATAAGTCAGGTCATTGTCCCAGACCTCGCTGGGCGACGTCGCGCCCACCAGGTTGGACGAACCCAGTGCCTCAGGCAAAATCAGCACATTGTCGGTCTCACTCCACTGAAAATCGTTCAGCACAAATACCGAAATCTGTCCCTCGCCTGCATCATCTCCAACCGTGACGAACAACGACGCCTCCGATGCCGGGCCCAGACTGGTATCCAGCGAAAAGGTAATCAATGCCTGTCGACCGGCATCATCGATACGGAGCACCTCGCTATTGACGAGCTGACTACCGTCGATATAAGCATCGCGCTCTGGCTGCAGTGTCAGCTCCACGGGGTTGACCGAACAACCGGATTGATCGACGAGAATCGTCAGCTCAGCGCTTTGGTAGATATCGCTCGCATCTTCCGGGTTGACCACGTCGAGATTGACGCGCACCTGCTGGCTTTGCGTGTCGCCGGGAACCGTCCAGCGCACCGTATCATCGGTTGTATCCCAGACAAAACCACTGTCCGCCGAGGTCAGCGAAAACGCCTCGCCGGAGCAATCGATATAAGTTGAAATAGCACTGAGTACTGCCTCCTCACCTGGTGCAGCACTGAGTGCCGGCAGACCGGATACCGTACACGAGACCGCCGGATCTGTATCCGCGACAAACGGGTTCGTGCCGCGCTCTCGCTCCAGATAGTTGGGCACGCCGTCACCATCGCGATCGAGCGCAAGCTGCCAGTCACTGGTATTGAAATTGACACTGAGCCCGTCCGAGGCCGATGCGATCGGACGCGAGGCGCTGGCCAGTGGATAGATTTGATTGGCGAAGTTGTCGAGAATCGCTACCGCTACCGTCGTCGCCTGCCCGTCGACCAGCTCGACGCTGGCGCTGAAGCTGTCGCCGTTTCTTTGCAACAGGGCACTCTGATCACTGCCACCGACAATCAACTGGCCAAAGACCGCACTGGTATTGCTAATCTGGTCGGGCACAGAAAACTGCACCGAGACTTGCGCCGCTGTCTCCACCGGATTGCCGGCTACCAGAGGATCAGTACCTGCGATCAGCTCCGCCAGATCGCTCTGCCCGTCGGCATCGCGATCTGATGAACTGTCGTAGGCGCCAGCGTCAAAGTTAATGCCCAGTTGCTCGAAAACGCTATTGACTGTGCGGGTCTGCCGAGCCACTACCAGCGATTGACCGGTCGACGATTCGACAACCTCAACGCTGCTGTCGAATGGGACCACCGCCGGTATGCGAAAACTGCCTGTGAAGTTGTTGCCATCAGGCTGCAACCGGCGCGTCAGTCCGGCGACGGTCGCCTCGACGAAAAAACTGGTGAAGTTACTTTGTAGAAGATCCTGCTGGCGATCGGCGAACACGTTCACCGTGACCATATCGGGTGCATCCAGAGCATCGCGCGGATCAGTTTGCTGCTCACGCTCAGTCAGGTTGTTGACTGAATCTGCGTCGTCATCGTGTGCATCGTAGTTGAACAGCGATCGACGCAACTCCAGCCGGCTGCTCTGATCAGCCACCGACACATCGCCGCTGTAGCTGGCAAGCGTCAGCGCTTGCCCATCGAAGTCTTCGCTGTAGAGTACCTCAATGGTGCTGGTCGCGTTTCGCGGTACCGCAATGGTGGCTTGAAAGCCACCTTCGACCGCTTGCATGTTGGAACGCACGCCGTTCACCACGACCACCGCGCCGACGGTGCCGAGCATCTGCACATTGCGGATTCGCTCTGGCAGCGGCATTTCTATTAGCCGCGGCGTTTGTGATTCGCTGACACACCCGCCGAGGGCAACCGCCGCGGCGAGTATCGTGACTGAGCGGCCGGAGTATCGGGGCAATTGCATCAATAGGCTGTTGGTTTTCATCGCTATTGATTCGGTGTTGGAGAGAAAATGGTCAGTGGTACCGTATCTGCGCTACCCCCGGAACCGGCATCACCGCCACCACCGGCCAGTGCAGCAACGACCAAAAGCGCCGCCAGACCGATCAGCCAGTTCCGCGATGGTCCGGCGCTTGCGGTCACCGCGGGTTCGCCGGGGCTGGCTGACTGCGCCAGCGGCTGAGCCGGCAGTAACGTCAGTTGCAGAGGTGCCGCGCTTTCGCCACGCGTCTGCACATTGCCGTTCACGTCCGTTGCCTCGAAATAGTAATCGATCGACTCGACACCGCTGCGCGACGTCTCGATCGCAATCATGTATTCGTCGATTGAATCGAACAATCGCCGCATTTCGATACGTTCAAAGGCTGCGGCCGAGTCCTGCCGGTAGTAAAGCGCCACCGATCTAAGATCCGAGTCGTCCGACACCCGCGCGACAAAAGTTTGCAGCTCGCCCGCGTGCCCGCCGGTCGCCGCCGGGCGATAGATCAGAGTGGGTGCCTGGGTATCGATCTGCTGCGCCTGCGCCAGCAGAGCTGTCGATAACAGCATCAACGCTGTCGTCAGGTTGATCGCCAGTTGTTTGAGCATCGGCACCTCCTCATGTTGCGGCCAGTCGCCGCAGCGGTCACTGGATCAAAGACTTCAAATCGAACCCGCTATCACTGGCCTGCTCCGGCGTCGGTGAAATCGAAGCCTCGATCAATTTGCGGGCAACCATATGATCTCTGGACTCGTTGACGCTGTCCACTGCCAACAGTTTATCGCGGCGATAGTGAAACACCGAGAATCGCCCGGCCTCACGGTCGCCCCGTTCGACAAAGTCATCCGCGTCGAAGGAGAGGCCAGCCATCTGCAGCTTGTGGGCCCCCTGATCCGACCAGAACCACGGCACCGCTGAATAGGGTTTCGGTACGCCGGCCGCAGCCGTTGCTATTGTACGCGCCTGATCGGTCGCATTCTGAATCGATTCCAGTCGCAGTCGACGTCCGTCGGCAAACCGGTTTTCATGCGTGGCACAGTCGCCTGCAGCATAGATCGACGCGGTTCGGGTTCGACAGAATTCATCGACCAAAATTCCGCCATCGCACTCAATGCCGGCAGCTTCTGCCAGCTCGACATTGGGCACGACGCCAATCCCGACCACTACCATATCGGCGTCGAGCGTGCTGCCATCGGCACAGTTCACTGCACTCACAGCATCCTGCTTTTGCTCGATTCCGGACACCGATGTACCCAGCCGAATATCGATTCCGGCACCCCGGTGGGTGTCTTCAAACCAGCGTGAAATCAACGGCGCCACCGCCCGTCCCATCACGCGATCAGCGGTTTCAAATACCGTTACCTGAACCCCCTTGGCTGCGGCGGCCGCCGCCAGTTCCAGACCGATGAAACCTGCACCGATCACGACCAGCGAACGGCAGGTGCCGAGCCTGGCCCTGATTTGCCGCGCATCGGCAAGATCGCGCAACGAAAATACGCCAGCCGGCGGATTTTGCTGCCAGTCGAGCAGTCGCGGCCGGGCCCCGGTGGCGAGTACCAGAGTATCGTAAGGGGCGTGAGTGCCCGCGGCTATAATCTGCCGATTGGCGGTGTCGAGCTGCGTGACGCTGACGCCAAGCTTCACGTCGATCTCGTTCTTTTCATAAAACGACGCTGGACGCATCGGCAACTTGTCGTCGTCGCTGTCGCCCGTCACATAGCTTTTGGACAGCGGCGGGCGGTGATACGGATATTCCGACTCGCCACAATAGAGACTGATGGGGCCATCGTACTTTTCGCGGCGCAGCGCCATGCATAGCTGTACACCGGCCTGACCGCCACCGACAATCAGAACCGGTGACGCCATCAGTTTTGCTCGGCTGGCAGACGCACCTGCATACCGTCCATTTCGTCGGTGACCGTGATCTGACAACTCAGTCGACTACCCGGCAACCGTTCACTGGCGACAAACCCGAGCATTTCGTCCTCGTCGTCTTCCATCGCCGGAATACCAGCCTGATCGTCCGCGAGGTAACAGTGGCAGGTAGCGCACATGCACGACCCACCGCACTCGGCCTCGATGCCATCGACATTGTTGGCAATGGCGTTTTCCATCAGGCTGATGCCGGATCGCGCATCGACGGCAATCTCGGTTCCATCCGCCTCTATGAAAGTTATTTTCGGCATTTCTGCTCCGCTGCTGGCTCGGGTTTTCAGACTGGGCGCGATCATAAGCCAAATTTAGACTCGATACACCCTACCAGGCATTCGGAACGCAGCTAGTCAGCAGACGCAGGCTCAGGCACCGCATCGCGATGCTTCACGACACGCTCGAGACCGCGTCTCAGACAGGCGACCGTCTGCTCCACGTTGGCGAGTTTGTCCAGCCCGAACAGACCGATCCGGAAAGTGCTGAAATCCTCACCCTCATCGCACATCAACGGCACGCCGGCCGCGATCTGGATGCCCGCTTCGGCGAAGCGCGCGCCAGTGCGAATGGCTGCATTGGCGGTATAGCTGACGACCACCCCTGGTGCCTCAAAGCCGCTGGCTGCCACACTTTGAAAGCCATACTCTGCCAGTAGTGCCCGCACCTCGCGTCCCAGCTCGCGCTGGCGCTGGCAGGCGAGATCGAAGCCAAACTCGCGCGTTTCGAGCATGACATCGCGAAAAACCCGCAGAGATTCGGTCGGCATGGTCGCATGATAGGCGTGTCCGCCGGATTCGTAGGCCTGCATGATTTGCGACCACTTTTTCAGATCACAGGCAAAACTTGAACTCTCGGTGTGTTCCAGCGCCTCGATCGCACGCGGGCCAAGCATTGCGATACCGCAGCAGGGAGGCCCGCTCCAGCCCTTTTGCGGCGCGCTGATCAGTACATCGACGCCGGTGGCCTGCATGTCGACCCAGATGGTGCCAGAGGCAATGCAGTCCAGCACAAACAGTCCACCGTGCGCATGCACCGCCTCTGCGAGTGCAGCGATGTATTCATCGGGCAGAATCATGCCGGTGCTGGTCTCGACGTGCGGGGCGAACACGACCGCCGGTTTCTCCGCCGCAATGCGTGCGACCGCCTGATCGATATCAATCGGTGAGAAGGCCTCGGTGTTGCTGCCGGCGGCGCGCGTGGCCTTAAGCACTGTGGCGCTTGCGGCAATTGATCCGGCGTCGAGTATCTGCGACCAGCGATAGCTGAACCAGCCGTTGCGGATCACCAGACAGTGTTTGTCGTTGGCAAACTGGCGAGCCACAGCTTCCATCGCGAAGCTGCCGCTGCCGGGCACCAAAACAGTCTGGGCGGCTTTGTAAACGGTTTTCAGATTGGATGATATATCGCGCATCACCGTCTGAAAATTGCTCGACATATGGTTGAGCGCGCGGTCGGTGTAGACGACGGAAAATTCGCGCAGACCATCCGGGTCTACGCTGTCGTAAAAAGCATTCATCAAGCTTGCTATCTCGTGCGTGGGTGATTGAGCCAGCGCCTGCACACGCCGCCCGTTGGAGCTGGCTTGCCTGTCTGCGACAAACCCTGTCCCCATGCTACCTCATCTGCGCTCATGATCGGTGGCGACCCGCCCGATGCGAGGCAGACTTTACAAATTACCGCTATCGGGAATGAACAACCTCGATGTTTTCAGGTCGGTATTCGCCCTGGGGTGGCTGGCGGTTAGCATCATCAAAGGCGCACGGCGGCCCTCACTTGAAAATACGATCGAGCCACCGTCCAGATCAAAGGCCACCGATTCGCTCTGTTGCAGACGATGCGACCCTATGACCTTCGGCAGTTGCCGCGTCAGCACCTCGGCCCAGGATGCGGCATTGCCGCGACGATAGAGATAGAGGTGGCGGTAGTTGCCAATCACCGCCAATTGATCGTTGGCACTGATATCCATGGCTGTCGGTTTCAACAGAATGTGCGAGGCGAGCAGCATCTCGAAGAAGTTGTCTGCCGGTGTATGCCGCAAACTCGCCAGATGCCCCCGACGGCGAGCGATACCCTGCGGCTCAAACGCCTGCTCAATTGCCAGCGAGTACAGCACCGGACGCCGGGCGACCTTGGCGACAAAATACACCTGCCGATCGCGCACAGACACCGCTACCGATTCAACATTCTGCGCGCCACCCTCAAACGTCAGACGGTGGCTGTGGACAGGCGCCAGCGCGGCCTGGTCAAGTGACTGCGGCTCTTCGACCAGATACAGCGCTGCGCTGCGACGGCGGTGCAGGTTATCGCCAACATCGGCAACTAATATCCAGTCGCGGTCGCGAAAGTGAAACCCTGCTAT
>CAZYDV010000085.1:0-19728 GCA_964646405.1 uncultured Granulosicoccaceae bacterium
GCATTCGCGCCACCTTCGCCAAATGGGAAGAGATGCTCGATCGCTGCACGTTCGTTAAAACCCACGCCACCATGTCATGGCAGGACGCGATTTCTCCGTTCGCCAATGGCGACGCTGCGATGTACGTGATGGGCAACTTTTCGGTTGGCCAGTACAAAGACGCGGGCCTGACTGACGAGCAGATCGATTTCTTCCAGTTCCCGGAAATCACTCCCGGCCTGCCGCGCGCAGAAGAGGCGCCGGCCGATGCGTTCTTCATTCCCGCCAATGCCAAGAACGTAGAAAACGCCAAGAAATTCCTCGCGTTTGTCGCCACACCTGAAGTTCAGGGCGAATGGAACAAGACCATCGGACAACTGCCGCCGAACGCTGATGCCGAAATCAACAGCGACGATAAATTTATCGTCGAAGGCATGGCAACACTGTCTACCGCCGCGGGTCTGGCGCAGTTCTATGATCGCGACGCCCCGGCCGCCATGGCCAAAGCCGGCATGGAAGGGTTCCAGAAGTTCATGCTCGACCCGTCTACCCTGGACGAAGTGCTGGAGAACCTGGATAAGGTTCAGGCAGAAGTCTACTAGTAAGCCGTAGCGTGACCGGCCGCCGCTGGCGGCCGGTCATTGAGCGGTGCCGGCGGGCACCGACAACATCTGCTCGCGGAGAGCCACATGACAACAGCCTATGGCGCCGACAGATTTGCCACCTCGACGCGACGCGTCGGCATCGCAAGCCTGGTACTGGCACTCTGTGCGTTTGTCTTAATATTCGTGGTGAGCACGTCCCTGGTCCAGGACACCTTCGGCTTCAGCCGCCAGATCGAGGCGCGCGTACCCACCTTCCTGATCCGCATGGCATTTCTACTGGGCGCGATCGTCGCGGCGTTCTATCTTTTCACCGGGTTGTCGATATACAAGCGCAACAAGGTAGCGATGGCACCGTGGTTGTTTCTCGCCATCGGTCTGATCTTTTTCCTGCTTTATGTCATTGTGCCGATCTTTCAATCGATCAGCTATTCGTTTACCCGCTGGGATGGCCTGTACGACATCAATGGTGTCTGGACTGGCGAGTGGGTAGGCTTGCGAAATTATCGGGTACTGCTCGACGACCCGAACTTCTACACCTCACTGAAGAACAACCTGCTGTGGCTGATACTGTTCATGCTGGCGGTGCCGATCGGCCTTTTTATCGCCCTGTTCCTGAATCAAACCGTCACCGGCATTCGCATCTATAAATCGCTGTTCTTTTTTCCCTTCGTGATCTCACAGGTGGTGGTCGGGTTGATCTTCGCCTGGGCCTACAACCCCGAATTTGGCTTGCTCAGTAAAATCTGGGGATTTTTCTTTTGCGAGACTAAAGTCAATATCGTCGGCAATCTGACCCGCGTCTGCTCGGTCGACCCACCGTCGATTCTCGGCGATGAAACCATGGCCACCTATGGCATTATTGCTGCAGGCGTGTGGCCGCAAATCGCCTACTGCATGATTCTGTATCTGACCGGCCTGAACAATGTCTCCTCCGATCAGATCGAGGCCGGTCGACTGGATGGTGCAAAGGGCTGGAAAATGCTGTGGCATGTGATTCTGCCGCAACTCAAACCAGCCACTTTCATCGCCATCGTCGTCACCGTCATCGGTGCACTGCGCTCCTTCGACATGATCGCCACCATGACGCAAGGTGGCCCGTTTGGTTCGACCAATGTACTGGCCTACTACATGTACGATCAGGCCGTCGGCGAAGGGGTCGGCCGCTATGGCTATGGTTCGGCCATCGCCACCATACTGTTTCTAATCATGCTGGTGTACATTAGCTACTTTCTGTGGCGTATGTATCAGGATGAGAAGGAGGGAGGCTGATGTTTCCAAAACCCGTTGCAGAACGCTCCACAGGTTTTCGCCTGGCCTATAAATTATCACTGCCGATCGCGCTGTTTGTATGGCTGCTGCCGCTGCTCGCGATTTTCATGACCTCAATCCGACCGGCCTCCGATATCGCAGTCGGCAACGTATTCGGCATACCCAGCTCGTTTCAGCTTTTCCAGAACTACGGCGAAGTGTTCGCTAAAACCGACGCACTGAAATACCTGATCAACACCCTGTTGATCGCATTGCCAACGATGGTGATCTCGGTCGCCCTGGCCTGCCTGACGGGTTATGCGCTGGCGATCTACAAATTCCGCTGGGCGCTGCCACTGTTTTTTCTGTTTGTCGCCGGCAACTTCGTGCCGTTCCAGATTCTGATGCTGCCGGTAGTCGATATGTCCAGCCGCCTCGAGATCATTAACACCGTGCCTGGACTTGTGATGTTTCACGCCGCGTTTCAGACCGGCTTTTGCACGTTATTCATGCGCAACTTCATCAAGGCACTGCCGTTCGAATTAATCGAGTCGGCAAGGCTTGAAGGCGTGGATGAATTTCGAATCTTTTGGCATTTGGTGCTGCCACTGGTGAAGCCTGCGATCGCCGCCCTTTGTGTGTTGATATTTACGTTTATCTGGAACGATTTCTTTTGGGCTACGGTGTTGATCCAGGACTCTGCCAGCTTGCCCATCACCGTCGGCGTGCGTACGCTGAATGGCGAATTCGTGCAGCAGTGGCATTTGGTATCAGCAGCCTCCCTGCTGGCAGCCGTACCACCCGTGCTGATGTTCTTCGCAATGCAGAAACATTTTATCGCCGGACTGACTCTGGGTGCGACGAAGGGATAGCACCCAAAAGCTTAAGTCATTGCACTGTCTTTGATTGCTCCCGTCATTAGAGCAGCCAAATTCTTGTTCGTATCTGTGTTTCGCAGTGACGTATCAGCAGACCCACTCCAGCGCTTAAGATTGCCAGTCAAATTGTGTGCTCGACAGTTGCGGCCCGGATGCAACATTGTCGGTCGGGTGCGCGACAACGAACCATCGCGATCACCCGATCGGGTGATGATCGCGATGGTTTCCTGCGCTAGCCTCTCTTTGAGTTTACCGTACGGCAGGAAATGTAAGCTCGATATTCAAGGCAATTCAAATTCAAAGGAGGTTTTCGCTGATCTGCTCTTCGGCGATAAAAAGCATATGAAACTATCAACCTTAAGCGGCTGCCGAGCGGCGACACGACTAGCGATTCCATTGCTGGGCATCATCCTGAGCGCAGGCTGCTCATCCGGTAATGACACTGATGCGAACGAACAGGAACTAACCTCACCCGATCCCGACAGCCCATTTTTCGAGAATTTTAGTCAGCCACTGCTCCCTCTTGAGCTTCAGGACAGAACGTCTGATGAGGCGAGCACCGATTTCAACTTCGCAGATGGCTCGGTGACTATTACGGTTGCGAGTACTGGTGAAGACAGGGAACGCGGCCGTGTTACACCACGTGGCAGGTTCGACTCCTATTCGACTGTTGTGGCGATTGAACCTGGCAGCGAAGTGAGCGGTGAGGGCAGAATCCGGGCACTGATCCAGAGTTTCTTATACAACGACACCACCGAT
Organism: uncultured Granulosicoccaceae bacterium; assembly: GCA_964646405.1. Classification (GTDB taxonomy): domain Bacteria; phylum Pseudomonadota; class Gammaproteobacteria; order Granulosicoccales; family Granulosicoccaceae; genus CAKZSB01. Next base: position 3,470 of record CAZYDV010000085.1, read on the forward strand.
TCGCCCGAGCCAGGTGACGGCGACTGCTTTGCCGGCGATGTTGGCGCTCAAGTGATTCTGGAGCAGAACGCGAATGGAGAGCGATCATTCATCTTCAACGCCTTTCGCGAAACCCAATCAGAATGCGGCCTCACAGAAGAGCCACCTGTATTCGATGGTGAGAGCTTCTTGAGACTGGAACAACCGGCGGAGGCGGGCGTGAGCTATCGACTGGCTATGGCGATAGACCGCGACAACCGGACACTGACCATGAGTATCGACGATGAGATTTTCACCTATGCGTTGATGACCGATGTGTTTGAACCCGGTCTCGCGTTTTCCACCTTCGAATCACGCATCGAGCGCGGCCCGGGCACAGGGATTGTGCGCTTCGATGAAGTGTCGGTCGACGGCCAGCGCTCTGATTTCAGTGATCCAGACCTGTTCGATCGCTTCAGCTTCTGGGACGCCGGCGACCCCGGTACCAGCATCACCTATCCCGATGGCGAAGTCAGACTCGAATCGGCCGCCAACAGCAACAGTCGAGGTCACAATCGTCTGGCGGTAACTGGCCTCACCACTCGCTATGCCAGCGCAACCATACGGCTGTCGTCAGAGAGCATTGTGTCTGGTGATGGCGATGCGCGCGCCCGCGTGGCGGGTGCCATGTATTACGCGAGCGACACAGCGGGCGATGAGAGTTCATTGAATCAGGTGTTTGCCGTGACGGAAATTCGTTTGCTGGAAAGCGGCGCGACAGAAGCCCGCTACTGCGCCTTTCAGTCTCTGGACGAAACATTCTCCGACAGCATCTCACTGGTCAACCCTGACGATGAATCCGGGTGCAACACCTTTGCGCTGACACCAGTTCTCGATCAGGACTACACCATCGCAACCTGGATGGATGACGCCAATCGACGGATTGTATTTTCGATAGACGACGAAGTGCACTTTCACGATGTCGAAGGCCCGATCTCCATTGGCGACGATCTGTTTTCCATGAGAATAGCGTCCCGCGCTTCAGGTGAGGGCTCAAGGGCAGTGGTGTTTGCTGACAGCCTGGCGTCTGATCCGTCCGTCGGGCAGTAAATCTGCTGTCAGCGCCTATACAAACCCACCGTGAACAATGACCCCGGGCCTATGCGACCGCGCAAACCCCCTTTTGTACAGGGCCAAAACGGCCCTGTACTTTTACCTTCGTGGTCCGATCAGTGGCAGAAACACTGCTGACGCTAGTGCGCGGCTCGAGAAATAGGGTGACAAGTTATTACAGCTGGAGCTGTCTGTGCAAGGCGCAAAAGTGCAGGCCCCTGTTTATCAAAACAGGGGTCATACATCGAACCTTTCCAACGCAGCAATGGCGACTATTGCGAAGAGAAATGTTACCTTTACTTTTTGCAGCCCACCAGCCTCCGGAAAGCTGAACAGGCGCGAGTTATTGTGTTCAGCCCGATTGTCACATCAGCCGAACTGGCACGCCGTCTTCACGCGCGGTTTATAATCCCCATTCTGTCCCTAGCCCTCATCATCGATCAATTCAACCAGTTGCTCAACTGACAGCCTGGAACCGCTATCGGTGCCTTCGAGCAACGCGTTGGCAAGATCGCGCTTCTGCGCGTGCAGATCGACAATCTTCTCTTCGATTGTGTCTTTCACTACCAGTCTATAGATCGTCACCGGTCGCTTCTGCCCCATGCGATAAGCGCGATCGGACGCCTGATCCTCGACTGCCGGATTCCACCAGGGATCCATATGAATCACGTAGTCGGCCGCGGTGAGGTTTAATCCGCTGCCGCCAGCCTTCAAGCTAATCAGAAAAAGCTCGCCCTCGCCTGCCTGAAAATCATCCACCGCCTTTTTTCGATGTTTGACGCTGGTGGAGCCATCCAGATACTGATAGCTGATTCGCTTTGCATCCAGGTATTCACGGATCAACGACAAGTGACCGACAAACTGACTGAAAACGAGGCAGCGATGGCCGTTGTGGCGCAGTTCTTCTACGATACTTGCGAACGCATTCAGCTTGGCACTGTCGCACGGCGGCGTATCAGTGACCAGTTTCGGATGACAACTGGCCTGGCGCAACGTGGTGATTTCTGCCAGCACGCGAAATCGCTGCTCCGAATCCAGCCCGGACAACTCGCTGATTCTGGACAGGGCCTGCCTGCGCAAACTTTCATAAAAAGTCCTTTGCGACTCATCGAACTCCACAAGATGAGTAATCTCGGTGCGTGGTGGCAGCTCAGTCAGCACCTCGCGTTTCAGGCGGCGGAGGATGAACGGTCGAATCAATGATTTAAGCCTGTCACGAGCGCAGTCGTCATCACGCAATTCGATCGGATGCGCGTAGCGCTCCTTAAAGGTTTGGCTGGAACCCAGTAACCCCGGGTTGATGAATCGAAAAAGGTTCCACAATTCACCCAGATGGTTTTCGATCGGCGTGCCAGTGGCAATCATGCGAAACTTTCCCTGCAAGGCCATCATCGCCTGCGATCGCCGCGTACCTGGATTTTTAAACGACTGTGCTTCATCGGCAATAATCGTTTGCCAGTGCGTCTCGCGCAGCAACTCGATCTCGTTTTGCAGCACACCGTAGCTGCAGATAAAAAGATCAAAAGGCTTGGCGTTGCGCAACTTGCGCGCACGATTACCGTCACCCAGCCAGATCAGGCGCAGTGACGGGGCGAATTTTTTTGCCTCGGCCAACCAGTTGCCGCAGACAGATGTGGGCGCGACAACCAGCGTCGGCCCACCTTCGGCACGCTGTAGTATCAGTGCCAGACTCTGCATGGTTTTGCCCAACCCCATGTCGTCTGCCAGACAGGCACCGGCACCCCAGTGCGCCAATCGCGTCATCCATCGATAGCCGTGCAATTGATAGTCACGCAATTGCGCCTGCAAGGCGGCGGGCGGCTCGGGCATCAGCGACTCCGCCTCGCGCAGTCGCTCGAGCTGCTCGTTCCAGCTATCGTCATCACGCAACACCATGCCGCGCGAGGCCTCGATCAACACCGGCACGCTGTACTCGTGGGCCGCACCATCTGCACTGGCAGCAGCCAGTATCTCCAACTGATGTTTGAGCCGCCGGCTCAGTTGCAGAATCTTGCCATCATCCAGTTGAATAAATCGCCCTTTGGCCTGATCCAGCTCGGCGAGCAGTTTTTTAAGATTGACACGCGTCGCGTCATAAGCGTCGGACGCACCTGCCAGCCAGCCCGATGACTGTGACCCGGTTTTCTGATTTGATTCGAGTTTCAACTCGCCAGCCACATCGATACCGTTTCGCTGCGAGCTAAACTGGATATGCATTTGATCGGTATCGATGACTGAACTCATCGCAATGCGTTCGCTGGCCGGCCAGTAGAGATCGATCTCGTCTGCCATATCCTGTAAAGATGCGAGCAATTCTAGCGCACATTCGGCATCGGCCAGCGTCCACTGCCAGGTGTCGGCGTGCGACGGCAACGTCAGTTTTTCAATGATCGCGCTGGCTTCTGCCTGCTCTGCCTGCAAGTCGCGAATGGTGTTGCGCGCACGACTGGCTATCGTCGCATAGAGCGCGCGCTTACCCTTGCCGGGAGCCACGCAGGGGCCGGTGGGTCCAAGCGGATAGATGCAGCAACTCACATCAAGCCCCTGCTCCAGCGGTCGTAGTTGAAACGCCACTTTTCTGGCCGCCACCACGGTGCTGCTGTCGACGGCACTGACATCTGAGTGCACCTCGAGCAGAGTTGCCATCGAGCGCAATGATTCGAGTACGGCGTCCGCCGCGTCGAGTGGCACATTCAAGCCGCGAAATCCAATCGAGTGGGCGATGTCGAGCTGTCCTTCACTGAAGTGCTCAAGCGCCAGTGTGCCGTCATCGGTCCACTGACAATGAAAGTCATTGCTCGACTTGATGGCCGCATCGGGAAAAGGTGCCATCGACAGCGTGATTTCCTGGAGTGCGTCATCGCGCACGACCTGCAGTGTCGGGCGCGCCGGCCGCACCGTGACTGCAAAGCTGCCTGAGCATTCAGCATCTGAGTCTTCACGATACAGCCGCGGGTGGCGCAGAATCAGATCGAGTGACTCGACCGTTCGAATCTCGAAAAACTTTTCGTAGTACAAGGCGTGATTGTCCTGCAGACAATTGCGCAGGTGCGCGCAGATCTTCAGATCATCTGCACACAGAAAATCGAGCGTGCCGCATTCATCCAGTAACAATTTCAATGGAAATACCCGGCCGGCACCCCACTGCCGGTCGCGGCGCAGTCGCTGCTCGCGCGGCTCCAGCCGAATTCGATCCCCGCAGGCATCCAGCCACCACGACAATCGTCGCGCACCGGCTACCGGTTTGCCGCCCTCGCGTGGCCGCGTGTGCCGATGCACGGTCAGACTAAGCGCCTCAAGGCTGGCCTGCCAGTCATCTGCCTGCTGACAGATGTTCAACAGCCAGCCGCTGGAGCGCTGTTGAGGCAGAAACTCCTCATCCGCGCGATGCAGCCCCTGGGCTGAAAGCAGCGTCATCCCCTCATCGACAAACCAGTGCAGCCCCAGATCAGAGGCGCGCTCGATGTGGCTTGCCAGCCGCGCAACCAGAGGCTCATCCGGCGCTTCGCCAAGCCAGTGGCGACAGAGGTTCAAAAACAGATCGAGCCACGGACTGGCATCAATGTGCAGGCCACCAAGCCAGAACGTCTGCTCGATTTTGCGCTGACCGGCCAGCACTCGCACAAAGTCAGACAGCACCCGCAGTACCGGCATAAAGCAATCGCCTCGATACTGCGCCTGATACTGATCTGACAGATCGCCCAGGCTTCTGATGAGTTTGTCGAGCTCACGACGGTCGGCGGGGCTGAAGGTATCGGCCAGGCGGGTGCCAATGCGCTGGGTGGACTGTTGAATCAGCGCCAGTGCATACACTGCCGACACAAGTCCGCGCGGCAATTGCCCGGCTGCGATCGGCGAGCCATCGGCATCGCCGCAGGCTTTGATGAACAGATCGATGGACTGCTGCGGGTGATGGGCAAACATGGCGATCGCACTGCGAGCAGCCAACGCCTGCGGATCGTCGCTGTGACTCAGCCAGTTGTCCTTCTCGGCCAGGCGGGATTGCTCGATATCACCGCATAACAATGACAACTGGGTACCAGCTGCCAGCGTCCGCCAGTCAGTTTGTGACGGCCGGCTCTGCGCGATGTCAGAGAAATCCAGATGCCTTTCCAGCAGTGCGGAATAGTCCGCTGCCAACCAATCCTGGTAGTGCAAATCGAACAGTGGATCAAACCCCGCAGCCTCGCGCAGCAGCGTCTCGCCAGCGTCGGCCTCGGGCGCTGCCAGCGGTGCTTTTCGCGCCTTGAGGGGGATGTCCAGCACATCGTCGATTTGATACTGATCCAACACGTGGTGTGAGTATTCCGTGAGCTTCGGGGCGGCTATATTAGCGCTGACCCGCTGATCACCGGGCAGCCAATTTCGCCAGATTGCAGCTCTGTCACTGCCTGAGAACCGGGTACCACGATTCATCTGCGCCGGTCATTACAACGCGCGCATCCGCCCATCACCGCGTGCGGGATCAGGCAGATAGCGGCGGCGCGGCGAGGCGTGCCGCGGGGGCATCACCAACAGGCTGCGACACGCGCCACATCAGCCGCGGCAATCGCCACGACAGAATGGGCGCGCGAAGCGCGAGACCACTTTATCTTTGCCGCGCGCTGCCGATTCGATTGGCGATGACCCGAGAAACCCTCATACCCACGGAACCCGGTCGGCGCCAGAAAAACGTGACAGACTGTGCATAACAACGGCGACAGGCAAACCTATGGCGCGCTGGTTACCGCCGTCTACCGGATTCAGAAATCACTCGCCCGTTTCACCATGCAGCTGGGACTCTCAGCCGGTGAATTCAACGAGCTGGTTCGTCGCGCCCATGTCGAGGCCGCCGAGGAACTGGCGCGAGCCGAGGGCGGCAAGGTACTGACCACGAAACTCTGCGCCATGACAGGTTTGTACAGAAAGGAGATCATTCGACTTCGCAACCTGCCACCGCTCACCGAGCCATCACAGGACGAGCGCTACAACCGAACCACCCGCGTCGTCTCCGGATGGATGCGCGACCCCGAGTTCCATACCAAGGGCGGCAAGCCGGCAGCACTGGAATTTCAGGGCAAGACGAGCTTCTCGGAACTGGTCAAACGCTACAGCGGGGACATGGCACCAATCGCTATGCAGCAGGAGCTTGAGCGACTGAACGTTGTTAAAACGACCAAGCGTGGCCGGATCAAACTCGAGACGTCGGGCTATCTCGCCTCCACCAGTCTCGATGCACTGCAGATACTCGGCACCGACACGGCCGACCTGATCGACACGATTCATCACAACGTCAGCAGCGACCGCGAACGGCGACGCTTCCAGCGCAAGGTCAGCTATGTCAACCTGCCGCAGCGCTATGTCGAGCCGTTCAGGCTCTTTGCTGCCGCCGAAAGTCAGAAATTGCTGGAAAAGCTGGACCGTTGGCTCGCTAAGCGAGATGACAAAACAGCGGAAGAGTCAGCGCCGGGATCACGTGTTGGGTTAGGTATCTACCATATCGAGCGGCTGGCCAACGCAGCAGATACTGACAGGGAAAGCGCTAACGATGATTGACAGTCGATCTGCAGACAAGCTCATCAGCACGACCTTGCATCTGCTACTCCGTTTGCGGCGAATCAAGTCGACAATCCACGTTGCCGTTCGCACCGTCATCACGTCAGCGCTGCTCATCGTCGGATTGATCTCATGCAGTGACTCACCTGGCGGAGGCGGCATAGGCGGAACAGGAAAGACCGATATTCTGATCGGTCAGGGATTGGTCAGCGGCACAATCGATTCCGCAGGTGGAATCAACGGGATAATCTACGACACCAGCAACGCCACGGTCACTGTGGACGGCAACAACGGCGATATTGCGGCGTTGAAAACCGGCATGTATGTCAGCGCGAGAGTGGACCACGACCGTCTGGTGGCACAATCAATCACCTATCAACCCAATGTGCGGGGGCCGATTCAGTCAATCGATGCAGACGGCAGCACGATCCAGGTACTCAACAACGAGATATCTATCTCCCTGACAACGGAATTCGATGACACCTCAGCGACTGAGCTGGCAGTGGGTTCGGTGGTAGAGGTGAGTGGTACCAGAACGGCAAACAATCAAATCGTGGCAGACTACGTCGCACAGAGGATTGAGCAAAGCGAGTTCTTCACAGTCGGCACGGTCGCCGAACAGAGCAGCGATCCGAACGTGGCTCAAATATCCGGGATCGGTATCGATCTGTCACAGGTGATCATCGACTCCGGAATGACAGCGCAGCAATTCGCAACGACCTTCCTGACCGCCGGCACCCAGTTACGCGCCGCTTTCGCACCAGCGATTCAGGCATCAGCAGGCGAGCCTCTGGTGGCAAGTAGTTTGACTGTGTTGGAGACCAATGAATACCGACCAGGGGAATCTATCCAAATCGCTGGCGCGGCAATACATATTCAGCCGAACAGTATCGTTGTCAATGGCAAGCTGATCACGGTGGATGCCGAAACCACAGGCTTCACGCTATTGGGAGAACAACTCGACAGCTTTACCATCATGGAAAACGAGAGCGTCGTGGTGAATGGTCTTACGCTCATTGAGGGCTCCGAAATCAACCAGGGCGACACTGATTCTGATGGCGATACATCCGCAAGCCTCCAAATCTACGCCATCTCGATAGTGTTTCTAGACAGACTCTGAAAATCCTGCCTCGTACCGCAGCTACACATTCAAACATCGCTTGCGTTGCGAATGCACAGCGCTAGTCGATGATCGATTTCTCACGACAACGTGAATCGCCTTCCTACTTATCATCTGCGGACAATCTCAGCGCAGCGTACGTCGCACAGAACGGGGTCCGCAAGTGTCACTCTGTGCAACCTCCTTTATCTGTCCACTCGATTGTTTATCACTCCATCACAAACTGTGGCTTTCGTTCAGGACGTTCGAGACGTCAGCACCATCTTGACGAGCTCGGATGCACTACGGGTACCCAGTTTTTTCATTAGACGCGCGCGATGCACTTCTACCGTCCGTACGCTGATCCCAAACTCGTAGGCAATCATCTTGTTCGCCTTGCCATCGACAATACAATCCATAACCTCGCGTTCACGCGGTGTCAGGGTGTCTATACGCCGGGTAAATTTTTCGTTTTGCAGGCGTGTATTGTCGTCCTTCGACGGCAGCGCCGTCATCGCCGGTTGTGCCAATGCGAAAGCTGACTCCAGCGCCCGGCTGAGTTGCTCGCTTTGCAATGGCTTCTCAAGAAGCGACACAGCGCCGTTGCGCATCACCTCTACTGCCATCGCGACATCGGCATGCCCAGTCAAATAGACGACAGGCACGGCTATTTTCTCTCGGTTGATCGCCTCGTGAAACTCGGGTCCAGTCATCCCCGGCATTCTCACGTCCAGCAACAGACACGCACCGCTCAGTTCGTCCGCGGCAGCGGCACGCAATGCATTGATGGCCTTGCCCGGACATCCGAACTCTATGGTTCTATGACCTTCGCCCCTCAACATCCAGGCGGTCGAGCTTCGAAAATCTTCATTGTCGTCAACGATATAGACAGTTTTTCTCATCCTCGTCATTCCTCTTTCACAGGCGACATCAGTTGCGGGAAACGCAGGTGTGCAGTACATCCACCCGATTCGTTGGCTGACACCCACAAACGCCCGTGTTGCAGCTCGACAAACGATCTACAGATATTCAACCCAACTCCCATGCCGTCAGGTTTTTCCGATACAAAGGGGCTAAATAAATAATCCTCAGAACGCGCTGGCAATCCGTGACCTCGATCGATGATATCTACTGCCACCATGTTGTCCTCAAGTGCTGCCCGCACACAGATGACCTTGTTGTCGGCGGCATTGTCACACATCGATTCAACGGAGTTGCGCAACAGATTTACCAATACCTGCTGCAGCAGTGTCAAGTCGCCGGCGATTGTCAATTGTTGATCCGGAATCTGTAAATCTACCTCGACCTGCTCTGAATCAAAAATCCAATTCAGTAACACAACGGTATCTCCGATCAAGCGCGACACGTTGCAATCAACGACCCTCGGTCTGCGCGATTGTGAAATGTCGCGAATTCTACTGATGATGTCAGCGGCAAATCCACCTTGTCGCTCAGCAAGATCAAGCGCACCGAAAATCTCCTCGCTGCCATGCCCCTCATGGGTCAGACGCTGTCTTACGCCACGCACAATATTCAACAACGCGCCAATGGGCTGATTGAGCTCATGTGCCAGTGTTGTCGCCATCTCACCAACTGACATCGACCCGGAGGAGCAAAATACATCATTAAGATCTGCCAGGTACTGCTCGAAGTAATCCTGACGATGGGTCGTTTCAGTCAGCCTGAGCCAAACGGCAGCACTACCCTCGTGATCGGCTAACGCGGATATTCGGAAACTGCGCTTGACACCGGCCTCGCTCTCAACATTCCACTCACCCATAGGCTGCCAGCCACCCTGCGATTGCGACACTGCTGTCCAGTCGACGCTATTGAAAAGGTCTGGCGCACACTCCCGCAAGCGTCCCTTCGAGAGTGATGGTTGCAGTGAGACACAGCTATCGGTCGCCCACAAGATCTCCCCATTGTCGACATCCAACAATAGGGTGTTTTCATCGAGCGAATTGATCAACCTTAGAAGACCACGCGCTGCCGGCATACGCGCCGAAGACGAGTATGGATCCGTCTGACCATTGTCCGATGTGGCACTCAATTGCAACATACCCGAACGACAAACGACTTTACCGACAACTCATGCACAAGCGAGTGCTGTTGGGTCCCGGCTTCTAACTCGATACAGCATTGACTTGCATTAAGGTAGCTAATGGCGGAAATACCATTGTCGCCATCATGAGTCCGCAACCGTCGTTTCTCACCTGGATCAATACGCCGTTCACCCCTGGCCAGCCGTTCAACCCCAATGCAGGCAACCGGGTGGCAGGCGATCCAATCGGTCAACAGCAACACGCAATTGCCGTGAACGCGAGACCCCGCGACGGCGGTTGTAGGCGATTGCACGGCAGCGACTGCATTCCATGATGGCTCGGTCACTGGCCAAGACCACGACCGATTTTGCCACGCCATCGACGCTCAGATGCCGCACGATAAACCCGGCTACCACTCGGCCATGCAAAACATATCGCCACTAAGGGCACGCGAAGGCTGATTCTTGTAGTGGCAACCGATCGTACCAACCGAAAGTGCATTGATATCAACAACGTGAGCAAAAATGATGAAGTTTCAAGGTGCATAGGTTTCCTATTACCGTTTTGCCTGCCAGAGCCTTGCGAACATGCGCCACACGAGTGTGAAATCGAACCGTAAAGGCCATGCGATGTAGAGCGTTGTTTCTACAGATGAGTTACCGCAGCCTGCAATTGTCAACAACACGTTGCAAAGGTCCGGCTTTAGGGTCGAAGAATACAGATTCACAGCTGCGAAAAACGGCACATCATCATGAAATCGGAATTTATTCCGTTTTAGAAAGCGCAGTTCAGGCGCACTTCAATTCGAACCGTTTGTAGCGCCATCGCAGATCTGAACGCATTCAGCGCAACTGGCGACACCCCTTGCGGCACACGCCGCGAGCCGGTCCTGATTTTTCTTGTGATAGTCAAGAATATGAAACACCCAATCAGGCACCGTTGTGAGACAGTTGCCCCCAGTGAGAACCCTGCCTGATTTTGGACAATCCACGAACATCAGGGTGTACCCCGACTTACACGCTGTGTTATTACTCCAAGCAGCACGTCTGGCTGCTACCCGCCCGCCAGGCCAACCCCATTGGTAAAGCCGGCTCAGAATGAGACGCATTGAAGTGTAAATCGAGGTTGTTGTGGAACACACAGACAGGGAATATTGTGAGGCGTCAGGACTTTGCCCCGTGATGAACAAAAAACGCTCACCGGGTCTAAACAGTGGCTGGCACCGACAGGCTGAACCCTGCCGTGACCCGAAATCAAGTCAATGATGACACCACGTGCGATTCAACGCGGCTATCGCAAATTTCGCCGCACCAACAAAGATGAGTATCTGACGCTGTTTCTTTTTCTGGACACGGCGATCTGGACCATCAAACACCTGGTCATTCTTGCCTGTCTTTTTCTGCTGTACCAATTTGTTACTGCGCGGTTTTTCAACGGCACAGAAATCACTCAAGCGCCGGGGGCGCAGGCGCTCGCCCAGGCTGCGACTTCAGCACCGGAGACCAACGCAGCGCCGGCAGCCGATGAACCCGCTCAAGCGCCGGAGCCCGCTTCAGTGGTAGCCGTCGCACAGGAGATCAATTCTGCTGCACCGCAGGCAGATGAATTAACACAATCACTTGATGCGAGCGCACAGTCGGCACCCCAGACCCCCACGTTGCTTGTAGACGCGGCCTGGATCCTCAACCAGGATCCGCGATTCTATACGATTCAATTCGGCACCTCCCCCGATCTGGCCTTACTGCAGCGACAGGCGCAGTCCCTGCAGACTGACCAGGACGCCGCACTGTACCCGTTCAAGAGAACCCCGAGCGGCCGACCCGTATTTGGCCTGTCCAGCGGTCTTTACGACTCGTTCGAGGCGGCCGAGCAACATCTTGAATTGTTGCCGCAATCGCTTAAAACCTTCCAACCGTGGATTCGGCCACTCGACGACCTGCAGCGCCAAATCAGAACTATGGTCCAGTAAAACTTTATACAATCGGTGAAGGGTTGTCTTTGCCATCCACGGGATCGACTTCCACAAACGTCTCGTTGTAACACGCGCCGGACTCGATATCGGTTCGAAGCGCGGCGTCGATCAGCGCGTTGACTGTCTGTCCCGTGCGACTGTTACGCAACCAGGTGCCCTTAGGGCTATATAGCACGCCAGGCAGCACATCGCGTGTAATATGGAGCTTCAATTCAGTGCAGCCCAATCGGTTTTTAACCTGCACCGACTGCCCCTCTACCAGACCCCGCAGCAAGGCATCCTGCGGATTCATTTCCAGCACCTCCACACCAGCCGACTCAGCGCAACCGCCAAAGGTCGCGTTGGTACGCTTATCGGAGGATGGTGTAATCAATGTCAGTGGCAGCTCGCGGCTGACCGACTCGAAGCGTGGAACCCCGTAGCCAAAACGTTGTTGTAAATCCTCGCTGTACAACTCGATTTTCCCCGATTCAGTCGCCGGTACGACGGTATCGCAAAGAATTGCCGGATCACCCGACGGCGATCGAATCTCTATCGCACGATCCAGTGGCAATGCACTGGGTGCCATTCCGTGCAGACGCGCATCCTCGCCATTGATGGCCTCATCGATTAATTGCTCGTCTGTCGCACTGAATGCCGGATCAGAAAATCCGAAGCGTCTGGCCAGGCGACGGAATATCTCGGTGTTTGGCAGGCTTTGGCCCACGCAGGGAATCACAGGCTCGGCGCGCTGCAAATAATTCTGTCCGTAAGATCCGTAAATATCGGCGTACTCAAAATGGCTGGCGGCCGGCAGGATCACATCGGCGTATTGCATGCTATCGGTCATCACCACATCGCAACCGACGATAAACAGATCTTCGCGGCTCAACGCGCGAATCATTTGTCGCTGATCCGGATGCGTGCAAACCGGGTTGTGGTTGTAGATCATCATTGCGCTGATCGGAATTTTCATATCAGAATCGAGCAGCTTTCTGCCGACATCAACGATGTTGAATACTCTGGTATCCGCCGGTGCGAAATCCGGCCGCTGCAGTCGATCGGTGGTTTTAGGCGTGGCCAGCCCCGCCTTGGCCAGCACCCCTGCACCCGGGCGACCATGATTACCGGTCAACGCCTGTAACGCCATCCCTGCACGCAGCCCTGAACCACCACTGTGACCCCGTTCGATTCCGTTGCCAAAGGACGCGGCGACGTTCTGAGCCGATGCATACAGTTGAATAAACTGATCGAATGCCTGCGCGCCCAAGCCACAAATCGCTTCAACGTCGGCAGGTGTGTATCGACGCGCCTGCGACATGTAGGGATCGAAGCCGGTTGTCCAGCGATTGATAAAGTCGGGATCCAGCGCGCCGCGACGTTCGAGCTCTGCCGCGGCGGCCAACGCGAGCACAACGTCGGTACCCGGCTTTATCTGCAGGAACAAATCGCTTTGCTCTGCGATTTTGGTGCGCTTGGGATCGATCGCCACTAGCCTGCCACCACGCTTTTTCATTTGCTTGATTACCGAGGCCAGATGCAGGTTGGATACCGTGACGTTGTTGCCCCAAACGACGATCAGATCCGCATGCACAGCCTGCTCGGGGGGCATACCCGGTACCGCACCATAGAGGCTGGTGTAGGCCGCACCTCTGACAGCGCCACACAGCGGACCGCGATTCAACCGCGTTGCCCCCAGTTGATGAAAAAAGCGCAAGTCCATCGAGCCACCGGCCAATTCTCCATGCGGACCCGCGTAGTTAAATGGCAACACGGTCTGTGGCCCATGTTTGGCTATCGCCTGGCTGAAACCCTCGTAGACCCGATCGAGCGCTCGATCCCATGAAATCTCCTGGAACTTGCCCGCGCCGCGAGGACCGGTGCGCAGCAGCGGCGTTGTCAGCCGATTTTCTCCGTGAACAAACTCGGGATAGCTGCGCATCACTTTGCTGCATACCGCCCCGCCGGTGTACGGGTTCGCTTTTGAGCCTCGAACGGCGATGATCTTTTCATCTGCCACTTCGGCCGTCAGGCTGCAGCAATCGGGACAATCGAGCGGACAAACCGACGGATGCCATTCGCTTCGTGGTTGGGACATAGATCTACTCCTGATTAGCGATTACGCAAATCGGCCAGCGATTGTTTCTGGTTACCCGCGTTATCAAAGTTCTCCGGCTTTAGCCAGGACTCAAACGCACTTTTTAGCGCCGGCCATTCGCTATCGAGAATCGAGAACCAGGCGGTATCGCGGTTTCGGCCCTTGTACATTGTGGCCTGCCGAAACAAACCTTCGTATTGAAAACCAAGACGGGCGGCAGCGCTTCGCGACGGTGCGTTCAGGGAATCACATTTCCACTCGTAGCGACGATAACCCAGCTCGTCGAAGACTCGACGCATCATCAGATACATCGTCTCGGTTGCAACCGGTGAACGCTGCATCAGCGGTGAGTAGTGGATGTGCCCGGTCTCTATTACACCCACCGCAGGCTCGATCCTTAAGTAACTCGCGATGCCGACGGGCATCGACGTATTCAAGTCGACGATGGTGTGGAATAACGGATCATCACCGAGACAGCTCTTGCCCAGCCACTCGGCGAATGACGCCTGTGTATCGAATGGACCATAGGGCAGGTATGTCCAGTTGCGATGGTCGGTGTCGCTTGCAAAGGCCTCGAACAGACCCTGCGCGTGGGTTTCTACATCGACGGCTTCCAGCCGACAGTAGCCGCCCTGCATGGGTTCACGCGACGGCCTTTGGCAAGGCTGCCAATCGGGGATGGCGAAGCCAATAGGCTGATTCAGTTCGTTGGTGGTCATCGACAGACTCTCACTAGACTGGAAACATTTGGAACAGGCACCCATGCTGCGCCAGTATGGTTCTGTTAGCTAGCGACAAATGCTACAGTCTGATGGAACCAAAATAATGCTCCGCCGATCATGCTCAGCCCTGAAATACTTGCCCGCCTGAAACCGCAGGACGGCTCCCGTTTGCCCAAGGTCAGGCAACTGTATCTGGCGCTCTATGCCTGTGTGGCCGAGGGCCAACTACTGCACCAGCAACGCCTGCCTGCCAGCCGGGATCTGGCGCAACATCTTGGTGTCGGCAGAAATCTGGTGATCTCGGTCTATAACCAACTTTGCGATGAAGGCGTGCTGCACAGCGATGGGCGACGCGGCACCCGAGTGAAACATCAGGCAAAACCTGCGTTGAACAATCGAGGCCCGGAATGGCAACTCGCGAAACGCGCGATGAGATTCGTGGGTGAGCGCCGACGAAAAATTGCCTTCTCTCCCGGCCAACCCGACTCCAGCCTGTTTCCTGACGATGCCTGGCGTCGGGCATTGCGCACAGCCGGTCGGCTACCCGCCACGTCGCTGGACTATCAGGACAGCTCGTACGAGCCACTCCAGCAATCCATTGCGCGATATCTTGCTACCTATCGATCCCTTTTAGTCGAACCCGAGCAGATCATTGTCACCGCCTCCACCAGACAAAGCCTGCTACTGGCTGCGGCACTTTTTGCCGATCACGGTGATGTGGCCTGGATTGAAACGCCGGGTTACAAAGGCGCGGTAGAGGCATTTTCACAAATGGGTATGCAACTGCGTGCCTGCCCTGTCGATGCAGCAGGATTGCGACCACTGACAGACCGTGAGGCGCCCGCAATAATCTACACCACACCGTGTTTCCAGTATCCCACAGGCGCGCCGCTGGGCGCGGACAGACGCGAAACACTGCTGGAGCTATCAGCGCAGACCGGCGCCGTCATCTTTGAAGATGATTACGACAGCGAATTTCGCGATGATTCACAACCGCGCCCGGCACTGGCTGCCAGCGCTGATTTTGCACGAGTGCTTCATGCCGGCACCTTTTCCAAGCTGATGTTTCCCGCCGTGCGGGTCGCCTGGCTGGCGGTACCAAAATCCCACGCGGCTGCCGCACACATGTGCCTGCGATCGCTTGGCGGCAGCCACAATAGTATTGCGCAGGCCGCGGTAGCGGAGTTACTTGACAGCGGCGCTATCAGCCAGCATCTGCAGCGCGCACGCCAGGTATACACCCAGCGCCGGCACGCGCTGCTGGAAAGGGTCTGCAACAGTACAACGCTGAGCACTGTCAGGGATCACGTTGGCAGCCTGAATCTGGTATTGAAGCTGGCAGAGCCCGTGGCGATAGCCGCACTGGAAGACGCTCTGTATCGACACAACGTCGGCCCACTGCCGATCGAAAGACTGCGGTGGGACCAACCTGCCCCTGATCAGTCCAGCGCACTGGTACTCGGACTGGGCAATGTGGAATCACTACAGATGCCAAAGGCTTTCTCGCAACTTGAACACGCCATAACCGAAGCTCAACTGGTGGCAGAAACGAGTTAGTTCTGCGAGGGCCAAGCACAAAACCGGGAAAACTTGGTAGAGACCGCACGGCAATCAATCGATCAACGGCGATGCGCTAGAATGAATCACCCGCGCTCGTCCTGTTTCAATCGATGAATAAAATCCGGATTGACGCTGTAAAAAACTGGCTGCTCGACGTTGGCAGACTGATCGCTGATCCACT
>CAZYDV010000086.1:0-19428 GCA_964646405.1 uncultured Granulosicoccaceae bacterium
ACCGATGGAAATCGCGAGACCAGATCGCGAACGAAACCGCCGTGATCGTCCTTCACGTTGACACTGGTAATGTACGAGGCTGGGCTGCCCTGAAACGCTGCCGGCGTGCCGACTACAAAGAAATTCACACTAAACGATTCCCACTCCACCTGACGCAGATTACTGATGCGACCTGCCACCAACGAACCGGCCACCCGAAAGTGCAGTACATCGCCGATCTCGACCCCTAGTTCGTCAGCAAATTCATGCTCCAGTGACAGCAGCGCTTCATCGGTCTCCGGCTCCCACCACTGACCGTCGACGATCGGGTTGTCCTCACGCGATTCTGCCGCGAACGACAAATTGAAATCGCGCCGCACGGTCCACTCGTTGCGACTGCCCTCGAAGTTGAGTTCGGCCACTGGCGTGTCGTTTATTCGCTCCAGTCGTCCACGCACCAGCGGGTGCAGACTGCGAAACCCAATGTCCCGCTCGCCGAAGAACCCCTGCACCAATTCGACTTCATCGGGCTGAATGTTGACGAGAAAGAAATTGGGCGCGTCGGGTGGAATTTGCCGCTGCCAGGTGTTCAGCACGTCGGCGCGCACAATCGCCAGCAGCAACAGAGCGAGCAGCCCCACACCAAACGCCGCGATCTGCAGTGTCACGCTGCCAGGTCGCCGCTTGATGCCGCTGAGCAGCCGGCGCCATCGATCACCGGCGGGTCGTGAGGCCAGCGCGACCAGCCCTCGGGAGATGCCAGACAACAGGGCGAAAACCGTTACCACGCCGAGCACCAGCAGCACGGCAACCAGTGCGTCACGGGTCAGCCACAGCAGCAGCGCTGTCAGCGCCAGCAAGCCGCAGCCCACCAGCACTTTGAGCGAAGCCTGATTGGCGGGCATGTCACGCCGCAGGACGCGCACCACAGGCGCATCAGCAGCGCGCACGACGGATGGCAAACAAAATCCCGCCATCGCTATGATGCTGCAGGCAAAGCCGCCAATGAGAGGCAGCAGCGAGGGCTGCGGCAAATCGGTGGCAAACCAGCGCGCGAGCATGGCCGACAGACCGAATTGCGCCAGGTAGCCAAGCAGACTGCCAACCAGCCCTGCCACCAGTGCGAGCACCATCAGGCGCAGGGCGACAATGCGTAACACCAGTGCGCGACTGGCGCCAAACGTACGCAGCAGCGAGCTGGTATCCATATCGCGCTCGGCAATCTGTCGCGCCGCCAGTGCCACCGCAGCACCAGACAACAACACCGCCAGGGCGGCTGCCAAACCGAGAAAACGACGTGCGTTGACCAGCGCCGAGCGGACCGCCGGGCGCCCTTCTTCAGGAGTCTGAACCCGCAGGTTCCACGCTTCCTGATCCTTCAACCATTCGGCAAAATCGATGATTGAAGTTTCATCGCCGGCAAACAACATGCGATAACGAGCCCGACTGCCCTCGCCCAGCAAACCGGCACCGGCCAGATCTTCGGCCGCCATGATGACGCGCGGCGCCATCTGAAACACATCGCCGGCGCGATCCGGCTCGTAAGAGATAAACGATTGCGCCTCAACACTGATATCGCCCAGAGACAGTCGTTGCCCTGTCTCCACCGGAATGGTGCCCGGCAATCGGGAGTCAATCCAAACGCGACCGCTGGCCGGTGGTCCAACCACCTGTCTGGCGGTGCCGTAGAGCTCATCGGTCAGCAACAGCTCGCCGCGCAGCGGATAGTCGCCCGATACGGCCTTGACTGACACCAGCGCGGTGTCGCCATCGTCGTTGAGCACGACACTGGGAAATTCGATCAGCCGCGCGTGCTCGATCTGACGTCGCACCGCCTCATCAGCTACCTCGTCCGGTATCGGGTTATTGCCCAGTGCAACCAGATCAGCGGCCAGCAACGTCGAGGCCTGCGACACCATGGCGCGCTCGACCCGATTGGCAAAAAAGCCGACAGATGTCAGCGCCGCCACCGCCAACACCAGCGCGCAGAACACGACGATGTACTCTGAAAGGCGAATGTCGCGTCGCAATTGTCGCAGCGCCAGCGACCACGCGGTCGCCATCATTGCAAAATGCCATCGTGCATCGTCACCGCACGGTCACAACGAGCAGCCAGCGTCGAATCGTGTGTCACCAGTACCAGTGAACATTTTTGCTCGCTGCGTAAGCGGAACATCAGCTCGACGATGGTCTCTCCCGTCGTCTGGTCGAGATTGCCAGTCGGCTCGTCGGCAAACAGCACCTTCGGGGCAGTGACGAATGCACGGGCAATCGCGACACGTTGCTGCTCGCCGCCTGAAAGCTGTGCGGGAAGATGATGGTGGCGATCGCCGAGACCGACCGCGTCAAGTTGTTTGCTGGCAAGCTCTCGCGCCTCACTGCGAGAGGCGAGCTCCAGCGGCAGCATTACGTTCTCCAGCGCTGTGAGGCCAGGCAGCAATTGAAATGACTGAAAGACAAACCCCACCCGACCAGCGCGCACCGCTGCGCGAGCGTCTTCATCGAGCTGGTGCAGCGGCTCGCCCAACAGTGACACCTCGCCATCACTGGCAGAATCCAGCCCCGCAAGCAACGCCAGCAACGTGGATTTGCCGGAACCGGACGGGCCGACAATAGCGACCGCCTCGGCCGCCGCTATCGACATATCGACGCCGCGCAGAATCTCGAGCTCGCCGTTGGTTGTCTGTACACGCTTCTGCAGATTGCAGGCTTCTATCACACTCATCATCTACTCTTGGGTATGGTTGCAACAGCCCCACGTTTCACGAATGATGAAGGCCATGTTCGAAATAACAAGCACAATTCGGCGACTGTTTTACTCAGGCACCCGCGCGTTGGGCATTGCAGCGGTTGCCTGGTGCTTGCTCAGTGCGCAATCCAACCCGGCACTGGCCGACGACGATGCCAACATCCTGATCATGGGTGACAGCCTAAGCTCTGCCTATGGTCTGCCATTGTCAGAAGGATGGACGGCACTGTTGCAACAAAAACTTGACCAGTCCGCGGCCGATTACCAGGTGGTCAACAGCAGCGTGACCGGCGATACGACAGCCAACGGCCTGAGCCGACTGCCCGATTTGCTCACGCAACACCGGCCGACCATCGTGATCATCGAACTGGGCGGCAACGACGGGCTACGCGGGTTATCGATTAAAAAGATGCGAAGCAATCTGCGAGAGATGGTTGCGCAGGCAACACAAAATGGTGCGCGTGTGCTACTGGTCGGTATGCAAATACCAGTCAATTACGGTGCTGGCTACGCACGACTTTTCAGTGAGAGCTTTGCGCTGATCGCCGAGGAGACGCAGTCGCCTTTGGTGCCGTTCCTGCTCGAGGGCTTTGCACTCGATACCGATTACTTCCAGTCCGACGGCATTCATCCAAATCAGCAGGCCCAACCCGTTATGCTCGACAACGTCTGGCGCGTACTGGAGCCCCTGCTGTAGCGCATCCAGTCAGACTAAACACCTTCGACAATCGTCTGCACACTGGTTGATGCCGCCATTCGCAACTGTTTGGCATCGGCGTAGAGTTCAGAGTGATACCAATCGCGAGCCGCCTGGTATGACGGAAAGCGAATGACGACATTGCGATCGCCCGGCGGCGTGCCTTCGTAGCTCTCGCTGCGGCCACCGCGCACCAGAAATTCGCCGCCGAAATGCTCAATGGTAGGCTGTACCAGCTTCACATAACGCGGATAGGCCTCTGCATCAGTGACGTTGATTTGCGCTATCACATAGCCATAGGCCATCAGCATTCCTCCGCACTTTTTATGTAAAGCAAGTGCATTCGCCGAGGGCCGTGTGCACCAATTTCAAGCGTCTGTTCGATATCCGCGGTTCGCGACGGCCCGGTATTGATATTCACTGCACGCGGCAGTGGAGAGTTGCTGGCACGCAGGCGGGGCCAGACGTCTTCAACGTGCCGCACCAGTTGGTCGTATCGCATCACAACGATATGATGTTCGGGCAGGAAGGCGAGCGTGGCAGGTGTCTCGGACGTACCGGTCAGCACCAGCCCACCGGTCTCGGCTATGCCTGCTATACACGTGGAGACACCAAAATTGTGATCGCCCTGAGCCCGTCCAAATATCACGCTATCCAATGCCGACCAGTCCAGATGTGCGAGTGCCGGCGCCACCGCGATGTCACCATCCGGCTGCACGGACTGTCGCCACTCGGCTACCGCTTGCGGCACTGAGTCAAAATCGGGCAGGATCTGGCGGCTTGTCTGCACCAACTCCAGACGACGGAAGAATTCCTGCTCTATATTGTCAGGCACTTCAGGACGCGGGCCGATGCGAGCTTGTTGCAGTTGCGCACGCAGCGTCTTCTCATCCTGTCGCGCAGGGGAGTCACGCTGTTGCAGCGCCGATCTGATCGACGCCAATACCGATTCTCGACTCACGTTTGTCGCCCGCGCTTTTGCCACTGCTGCATGAATGTACTGCCCGCGGGCGTCGGAAGATCGCGACTTGCCGTCCAGGCACCCGCCATTGGCATCGCGCTGATGGCACCGCGTCGTCGACCGAGCAGATTCATCATCGCGACGGCCAATCCGTTCACGCGGCGGTACACGCCAGGTCGACGCACCATCCACGACCAAGCAGCCATGGCCAGCCGGGTGCGTCTGCCCGGCAGCTTACGCCGCCACTGACTGGCCCGGTGACGGCGCAACAAATCGGGCAGCGGGATGCTCATCGGGCACACTTCGGCACAGCGACCATTGAGCGTGCACGCGTTCGGCAGATCGACCGAGTTTTCCAGGCCGATCATCGCAGGGGTTATAACCGACCCCATCGGTCCCGGATAGACCCAGCCGTAGGCGTGACCGCCGATCGAACCGTAAACCGGACAGTGATTCAGACAGGCGCCACAGCGTATGCAACGCAGCATCTCGCGCAGCTCGTTGCCGAGCATCTCACTGCGGCCGTTGTCGACCAGCACCACGTGAAACTGTTCTGGTCCATCCAGATGGTCGTCCTGTCTGGGGCCGGAGTAAAAGCTGGTGTAGTTGCTAACCTGCTGTCCGGTGGCACTGCCGGCCAGCAAGCGCACCATACTGGTGGCGTCCTCAAGCGTTGGCAGCACTTTTTCAATACTGGTAATCACCACGTGCACGCGCGGCACTGAGGAACACAGATCGCCATTGCCCTCGTTGGTGACCAGTACATGCTGTCCGGTCTCTGCGACGAGAAAATTGGCTCCGGTGATACCGACATCGGCACTGAGAAACTGCTCGCGCAACACCCGCCGCGCCTCGCCAACCAGCGCGCTGCGATCAGTGATCGGCTCGCCACCATGGTGCTGATGGAACAATTCGGATACTTGTTCTTTGGTCTTGTGAATGGCCGGTGCAATGATATGACTGGGCGACTCACCGGCCAGCTGAATAATGTATTCACCCAGATCGGTCTCGATTACTTCGCAGCCCATGCGTTCCAGCGCCGCATTGAGCCCGATTTCCTCGGACACCATCGACTTGCCTTTGGCGACCTTGCGAGCGCCCGCATCGCGGCAAATCGTCTCTATCGCATTACAGGCCTGCTCAGCGGTAGAGGCCCAGTGCACGACCCCGCCGTGCTCGATGACTTTCTTTTCATAGGCCTGAAGATAAAAATCGAGATGTTGCAAGGTGTGGTTGCGTACTTCGCGCGCCTGCTCGCGAATGGCCTGCCACTGTGGCACAGTTTCGACGAGTGCAGCACGCTTGGCGACGAAGCCGCTCTTTGCGAACCCCATCGCATCCTGCAACTGTTGATCAGCCAGCGCCTCGCGCACATTGCGTTTGAAATGTACCGCAGTGGACTGCATCTACTCCGCCCCCTTTTCTGGCTCACCGATGGGTGCCACATCCGTGCGCCCGGCCAGAACCTCTGCAAAATGATAAACCTTTTCAGTCCGTCCCAGGCGTTTTAGCCTGCCGGCAATATTTAAAAGACACCCCAAATCGCCACCGAGTACATAATCGGCCTGCGCTGCAGCGATCGAATTGATTTTATCATCGACCATTCGGGTGGAAATCTCGGGGTACTTGACACAAAAAGTGCCACCAAAACCACAACAGACCTCGCTATCGTCCATCTCGCTCAACTGCAACGATGTCACATCTGATAACAATTGCCGCGGTTGCTGCTTGATGTCCAGTTCGCGCAGACCCGAACAGCTATCGTGGAAGGTGAAGGTGGCTGCAAGTTCTGATTTGACGACGTCGGCCTGCAATACATCGCGCAGGAAAACAGACAGTTCATAGCAACGCGCAGCCAGCGATTCGCAGGCGGCTCGTTCACTGGATTGTGGTTCGAACAACCCGGCGTAGTGCAGTTTTATCATGCCAGCACAGGAGCCCGACGGCACAACGATGTAATCGACATCGGCGAACGAGTCGACCAGCATTTTAGCCATGGCACGCGCGGTGTCCTCCTCACCACTGTTGAAACCTGGCTGGCCACAACAGGTTTGCCCTTGCGGCACGACGACGTGGCAACCGGCTGCCTCCAGCAGCTCGACGGCTGCCATGCCAATGGCAGGTCTGAACCCATCTACCAGACAGGTGACAAACAAACCGACTTTCGGCTGACCTGCGGGCGCGCCGGGGTCAGTCATGACACTGGTTGTTAGTGGACATTTGGGGCACTATCGCTCACTCGTGGACGTGGATTATAACTTGAGTTTGAACACCCTACACGCTGGAGGCTGTGAACTGGCCTATCAACATCTGGCCGGTTCGACACCGGGCATTCTATTTTGCGGCGGATTCAATTCCAGCATGTCGGGCACCAAGGCAACTGCGCTTGAAGATCGCTGTCGGCAGGCTGGTGTCGCCTATACGCGCTTCGACTACAGCGGGCACGGTCAGTCGCAGGGTGAATTCACCCAGGGCAACATCGATCGCTGGCTTATGGATACGCTCGCGGTGTTCGATCAGGTCACCAATGGCCCGCAGGTACTGGTGGGCTCGAGCATGGGTGCGTGGCTTGCGCTACTGACTGCACTGGCACGCCCACTACGCACCGCTGCGCTGCTGATCCTTGCCGCCGCCCCGGACTTTACCGAGCGATTGCTGAACGACAGGCTCAGTCAGGCACAACGCGATCGATTGAAGCTCGGTGACACCGTGATGATGCCATCAGACTATGACGACGGCAGCCCCTACCCGATCAGCCCGACATTAATCGAAGGCAGCCGACAGCACTGTCTGCTGGGCAAAGGGCGGCAACTGAAGCTGGACGTGCCGGTGCGGTTGGTACACGGCTGTGAAGATCCAGATGTACCGTATCAGCTGTCAATCGAGTTGATGCAGGCACTCGATGCCGCTGACATCGAACTGACCTTGATCAAACACGCCGATCACCGCTTGTCATCACCACAAAACCTTGAGCTGATTTGCAGTCTGGCGTTTGCACTGGCAAATGGTGCCACTGCTTCAGCTCACGGTGGGCAGAGAAATTGAAGCCAGCGTGCCGCGCGCTTCGCGTGCCAGGCGAAATTCACCACCGAGTTGTTCCATGCGCCAGGCGATGTTTTGCGTGCCGTGCCCTGCCGGCTGATTATTTTTGTCCCACTCCTCAGTACCGTCGTCGGCAATCAATACCTCGATAAATCCTTCCTGCTCGGCAGTGGAGACGGTAATGCTCGACGCGTGCGCATGCTTAATCACGTTCGCGACGCACTCCTGAACAATGCGGGTAAAATGCAGTTGTTCAGGCACCGACAAGAGCGGTGTCGTTTGTGGCAGGGCAACCTCCCAATGCAACATCAGGCCAGCATTGCCAATCATCGGCTCCAGGTGCTCGCGCAGTCCGCCCAATACCTGTGCCAGGCTGCGCGATTCTCCATCGAAAGAGCCGACCAGCATGCGCATCTCGATCAGCGCCGCCCGCAACGCACTTTGCACCTGCAATGGCTTGTGATGCTGCTCTGACAACGCGATCGCCGACATAAGATGCGCGCCCATCCCGTCGTGTAGCTCTCGCACCATTCGGTTGCGCTCTTCGCGGCGGGCTCGTTCGGTAATTCGGCTGGCGGCAACTTCAGCGGAGTTTCTAAACAGCATCACCAGCACCACTAACGCCGTCAGCAACATGATAGCGAGCAATCGATACTGCCAGACTGAACTGAACAACAAAGCGGTGCACATAGGCAGGAAACTGAAACAGGCGCCAACAGCCTGCACTGGCAGGTAACTGCGCGCCAGTGTCATCGCCAGAATGATCACCATGGAAAAGACGCCAATACCGACGACCAGATTGGGCACTGGCATGGGCACCAGCAGAAACAGTGTCGACGTCCCCCACAGACCACCGGTAAACATCGTGCCGAAAAAGATAAACCGTCGCCAAATGCCCGATAGCTGCTGATGGGGTGTCCGGCGTTTGTAGTATTCGATAATGACGAGCTTTATCAGCACATCGACCACAAAGCCTATGACAAACAGTAGCAACCATAAACGGGGCACGTGATCCCACAGTACCAGGCCCGTCAGCCCGAACAACACGATTAATACCAGCCCGAGTGGCGAGGTATCCAGAAAAATCCGGTTAATCTGTTGGTGTTCAACCTCGCTGAGTCTGTCATTGCGATACAACTGTCGAAAAAACGCCAGACTGTCAGCGATCACCGTCATTACAGACGAGCCTCAGCGCACAGCCGCGAGAGCTCAGCGATCACTGATCGATCAAACCAGTTTTTACAGCGACGGCCACGGCTTCTGATTTGTTCCTCACGCCCAGCTTGCGATAGGCATTGCGCTGATGATTGGCAATCGTATGAGGTGACAGGGATAGCTTTTCGGCTATTTCTCTGGAGCGATATCCCTGCGCGGCCAGGCCGAGTACCTGTGCTTCACGTTTGGATAACACGCCAGTACCGGCAGAAGCTTTTTTTTTCGTACCAGTGCCATTTAATTGCTTGAGGAGATAACTCGCAATGGCGGGTGTCACCGGCGACCCGCCGGCAAGCAGATCGGCAATCGCAAGTTTCAGACGTTCAGCCCCCTGATCCTTGAGCAGGTAACCGCAGGCACCGGCTTCGATCGCCTGAAGGACGGTCGCCTCGTCGCTGAGTATCGTGATCACCATGCAGGGTATATCTAAGGTGTCAGCAATCTGGATGACGTCCAGGCCACTGCCGTCCGGTAGTCCCAGGTCGCACAATACAATGTCCGGGCGCAACTGACGGATCGAACGCGTCGCATCGTGCACGTTGTCGTTGGCTGAAACAACTTCTGCGTTGTCGAGTGACTGGGCAACGCCGACGATGTACTCAAGGGTTGCTCGGTCATCCTCGACGACCACAATAGAGCTGCGCTTCGCCGTCAGAGTTTCCAACGCACTCACCGTCGAAACTCAGACGAGGCGATTCTCGCTGGGCGATTGAAAAGACCGGGATAGCGTATTGCCATGGTTAAAACATTCCCTCGCGCAAGTGATCCAGGCGGTACAGGGACCCGATTCCTCATCCGATACCCAACCGTGTTTGAAGACTACTCCAAGTAATTGCAAAAAACTGTCAACAGATGGGGTCGACAGCGGGTCCTCACTAGGCCCCCGGACGCATGGGCTACGGGCGTCTGGCACCGGGAAGTGGCGGTGCCAGAGCGACGAGTTCGGACAGATTCAGCAATTCGAGATCAGCCCGCGCCAAGTCGGCCGGCCAGTGTATGTCGCTGCGTTTTATCCAGGCAGTACAACAGCCAAACACTCTTGCGCCTTCGATATCTGTCTCTGGATTGTCGCCGATGTGCAGCAACGTCTCAGGTTGCACGCCGAGTTCGCGACAAGCTTGTGCGAACATGTCCGGTGCCGGCTTGGCCGGCAATTCCAGCGTCGCCGCGAGGGTGCAATCAAAATAGTGCCCGAGCGCTGTCGCATTCACATCAGCATTGCCATTGGTCAGGCTGGCAAGTCGGTAATGAAAAGACAAATCGGCCAGCGCCGGGGCAACGTCATCATAAGGTTTGACCTGATTGCGCGCGTGCTGAAACACCTGCATCGCCGGCTCGCTCTCCTCGCCGCTGTAGCCACATTCGATAAGTGCCAGACGCAACCCCTGCGCCCGTGAACGGGTGACATCGTTACGCAACTGCGGATTGCCGCGCACAAGCTCAATTCGTCGCTCGCGCAGTTGTTCAACGTTGTAACGTGCCGTCAATCGCGGGCAATGCTCCTGCAACCATTGATAAAAGGCGACTTCCGCATCGACGATAACCGGATGCAGCGGCCAGAGCGTCTCATCCAGATCGAAGCTGATCGCTCGAATGCCCATCTGCGCCAGCGTGGTTAACGACATGCCCTGGCCCCGGCTGATGGGAATTCCGTCGCCACCATGACAATCCTGTTCTGAACCATTAAATAGTGGTCCTGCGTGTGTGAATGGCCATCCCTATGTGTTTCGTTTCCGCTACACTTGGGCGTCAAAATTCGGGGAAGATCCAGTGGATTTCTACTCAGGCTTTGCGCTGGCACTGGCGATACTGGGCGTTGTTGTCGTCTATCAAGCGGTCAAGACGGTGCCCCAGGGAAACGAATACACGGTCGAGCGGTTCGGCAAATACACCCGCACACTGCGACCGGGGCTGCATGTAATTGTACCCTTTTTCGATCGCATAGGCCGCAAGATGAACATGATGGAACAGGTTCGGGATGTCCCGTCGCAGGACGTCATCACTCGCGACAATGCCGTGGTTAAGGTCGACGGTGTGGTGTTCTATCAGGTCCTCGACGCCGCCAAAGCCGCCTACGAAGTGAATCGACTCGAGACGGCGACGATCAATCTGGTGATGACCAACATCCGCACGGTCATGGGCTCGATGGCACTGGATGAGCTGCTGTCGCATCGGGATCAGATCAACACCAAACTGCTGACTGTGGTTGACGACGCCACCTCACCCTGGGGTATAAAGATCACCCGAATTGAAATCAAAGACATTGCCCCACCGCGCGATCTGGTCGATGCGATGGCGAAACAAATGAAGGCAGAGCGCGAAAAGCGTGCATCTGTGCTCACCGCATCCGGCGAACGTGAGGCCGAAATCCTTCGCGCCGAAGGCCAGAAAGAGGCCACTATCCTGCAGGCAGAGGGGCGCCGTGAAGCGGCCTTTCGCGATGCCGAAGCGCGTGAGAGAGAAGCAAAAGCCGAAGCGAGAGCCGCGACGATGGTGTCCGATGCTATTGGCAAAGGCAACCACCAGGCGCTGAACTACTTCGTCGCGCAGAAGTATATTGAGTCGATGCGCGATATGGCAACCTCGCCCAATCAAAAGACTATCTATCTGCCGATGGAAACGACTGGTATCCTCGGTTCGCTGGCCGGCATATCCGAACTCGCCAAAGAGGCGTTTAAAGAAGGCCAGCACGACAAGCCGGCACCCTGAAGCGGGCAAGTACCGAGGTGGTGATCGGGAATTGCAACATCCTAAGCGCAGAGCCGATTGAACGGCTGAGTATGGCGCACCGTTTGCACAACGCATCGCGCGTGCTTTACCAGTCAAAGGCTGCTCGCGAGCCGGGAAAAGCGCAGGAGTGTCAGGGAGAAATCAGCATCTGGAGATTGCACGCATGAGCATTCAATGGCCTGCCAGAGGCAGACCTTGAGCTGGGAAATTTTCAGTAGCGCACGCGACCCGTGGCTGTGGCTGATGGCGGGTGTACTGATGTGCGCACTCGAGCTGCTGGTGCCAGCGAGTATCTTTTTATGGCTGGGCGTATCGGCGCTGCTGACCGGGCTGGCGGTGTTTTTGTTGCCCGCATTCGCCTGGCAGCTTCAATTGGGCCTTTTTGCGGTACTGGCAGTGGCGGTCACCGTGGCAGGCCGTCACCTGCTGTCCAGATCGGAGTCAGAGACCGACCAACCTGGACTCAACAGTCGGGCGCGGCAGTTCGAGGGCCGCACGGCGACTTTGTCAGAACCGATTGTCAACGGCGTGGGTCGAATTGAACTGGACAACACTCGCTGGCGAGTGTTGGGGCGGGACGCACCCCAAGGTGCGACCGTCAGGATTGTGGGTATGGAAGGGTCGTCGCTGCTGGTGTCGCCGGTGTCGTCGGATTCTGCTCGCTAGGGCCAGGACCCGAGCGCTTTAACCACCCCGACAGCAGGTCTTTCAGTCGAGCAGGAACTCGACTTCGACGCAATTGCCGTTACCCCGATGCCGCACGCTGCTGCACAGATTGCGCAGAATGGCCAGTCCGCGTCCATGCAGCGTCGTCAGCCCAACGGGTTCGCGCGCCACGCGAGCGTAGTCGAAACCACTGCCAAAGTCAGTCACAGTAATGCGCAGTTGTGGTTGCCAGCCATCCACCTGTCGATGCTCGATCACCACGGCCACTCGCGCCAGTTGCAGCCGTTGCAGTCTATGCTCACGCGCCTCGAGGTATTTCTCAAACCCGTCCTCGCCCTCGTCTTTTATCGAGGACGACAGTGCCAGCACACCGTGATCGATGGCGTTGGACATCAATTCACTGAATATCATGTAGAGAACGGGGCGTTGCTGATCGAGCTCGAAATCACGACAAACCGCCTCGACCAGTGTGGGGACGAGTTCATCAGATCGACAATCATCAGCATTCAGGTCCCAGCAGCGAATCCGGCTGACGACCGTGTCATCAAGGAGATTGTGTTCAGGACTCAATGGCAAATAGCTTGTCAAAATTGGCGATCGTCAGTACGCGCATCACGTCAGGCGTTGGATTTTTCAGCAGAATCTTGGCCGCCCGCCCGACGTGTTCGCGCAGCATCAACAACATGCCGAGCGCGCTGCTGTCCATGTAGTCCGTGCTGCTTAAATCAACGTTGACTTGTCTTCCAAGGTCGCCCACTTCGCTGTAAGAAGCTTTGAATGATTCATACAGGCGATAGTCGAACCGACCCTCGACGGAGACGGTGATTTCCTCACCGTTCTCTGAACGTTCGCATATGACACTCACGTGTAATTAATCCTGAGACCCACGCCATTACCCCTGATTCGGTCACGCCACACTGGCGCCGACTCTCCACATATCGTCTTTCCGCCAAACATCTTTACCCAATAGCTTGTATCCGGGCGAACACCAGTCTAATTGGGGGGAATCATCACATTGCTAACCGATTAGCGACACAGGTCACCGAGTCGGAGCCCGGCACGTAACCTCAGCTTCGACGGTCGCGAAAAAAATCTTGCAGCAGTCGGGCGCTGTCGACAGCCAACAGACCGTTGTCTACTTCGACGGTATGAATATGAGTCATGGATTTCAGCAACTCAGGCATGCTGCTGGATATGCCACCGCGTGGCTCTACTGCCGCGTAGACGAGGCGATCGACCCGCGCATGCAACATCGCACCGGCGCACATCAGACACGGTTCAAGGGAGGTGTATAACGTCGTACCAGGCAGACGATGATTGCGCTGTGAGTAGGCCGCCGCCCGCAGACACTGTATTTCAGCGTGGGCTGTCGGATCGTGCAACTGTACCGAGCGGTTCATTGCCTCGGCGAGTACTTCGCCGTCTCTCACCAGTACCGCGCCAACCGGTACTTCTCCTTCGGCGGCGGCTTGTTTGGCGAGATCGAGACACCGACGCATAAAATGCAGATCGCTCACGTCGACGCCTCGCTCATCGATTGCGCCAGCCAATACCGGCTGACGCGAATCGTCCCCTCAGGTTTCGGCAGGAGCCTCGTCGGCCGCAACCGCTTTCATGCTGAGCCGGATTCGGCCCTGCTTATCGACTTCAAGCACCTTGACCTTGACCATCTGACCCTCACTCAACTCGTCGGCCACGTTCTGAACGCGGTTTTCGGAAATCTGCGAGATATGCACCAAACCATCCTTACCAGGCAGGATGTTCACGAACGCACCAAAATCCATGATCTTGATGACTTTGCCTTCGTAAATCGTGCCAACCTCGACATCCGCCGTGATCTGCTCAATGCGCTTGCGCGCCTCCTCGCCGGCCACTCGATCGCTCGAGGCGATCTTGATCACACCGTCGTCGCCAATATCGATCGTCGCACCGGTCTCTTCTGTCAGCGCTCTGATCACCGACCCACCCTTGCCGATCACCGCAGCGATCTTCTCTGGATGAATCTTGATGGTGATAAATCGCGGCGCGTGCTGGGAGAGTTCTTCGCGAGGCGCAGCCAGAACCTTGTTCATCTCACCAAGGATGAACAGGCGACCCTCTTTCGCCTGATCGAGTGCAGCCGACATGATCTCTTCGGTAATACCGTCGATCTTGATATCCATCTGCAAAGCGGTGACTCCCTCGGCAGTACCTGCCACTTTGAAGTCCATGTCGCCCAGGTGATCTTCGTCACCGAGAATATCGCTCAACACAGCGTAGCGCGAATCGTCCTTGATCAGGCCCATCGCGATACCGGCAACCGGAGCCGACAGTGGCACACCGGCATCCATCATCGCCAGACTCGATCCGCAAACACTGGCCATCGAGCTTGAGCCGTTGGACTCGGTGATTTCCGAGACAACACGGATGGTGTAGGGGAAGTCGTCTTCGGGCGGCATCACCGCGCCAACGCCGCGCTTGGCCAATCGGCCGTGACCGATTTCGCGTCGCTTGGGGGAACCGACAAAGCCCGTCTCGCCCACACAGTAAGGCGGAAAGTTGTAGTGCAACATAAACGCATCACGGCGTTCGCCGTCCAGCGCATCGATTATCTGCGCATCGCGCGTGGTGCCGAGTGTGGCGGCGACAATCGCCTGAGTCTCACCTCGCGTGAACAGCGCCGAGCCGTGCACTCGCGGCAACACACCGGTTCGGACTGCGATCGGCCGGACCGAACGCGTGTCGCGACCGTCGATACGACGCTCTCCAGCCAGAATTCGACCGCGTACCAATGCCTTTTCCAGATCACCGAATGCGCCCTTAACGTCGTCTGCCGCCGGAGCTCCCTCTTCGCCGGTCGCCAACTGCTCGACCACTGCATCACGCACCGCGGACACTTTTTCCTGTCGTGCGAGCTTGTCGGCCTCGGAGTAGGCTTCAGCCAGTCCGGACTCGGCTACACCGGCGACAGTGGCGGCCAGCGCTTCATCTTTGGCCGGCGCCTGCCAATCCAGCGGCTTGGTGCCGACTTCAGCGGCAAGCTCAGCGATCGCGTTAATCGCAACCTGCATTTGCTGGTGACCGAATGTCACGGCGCCCAGCATCACGTCCTCGGGCAGAACGTCCGCTTCCGATTCAACCATCAGCACCGCATTGTTGGTGCCGGCAACAACCAGATCCAGCGCAGAAGACTCGGCAAGCTGGGTCTTGCTTGGGTTCAGCACATAGGCGCCATCAACGTAGCCGACGCGACAACCGCCAATCGGGCCGTTGAACGGCATGCCGGAGCAACTGACTGCTGCCGATGCACCCAGCATGGCGACGATGTCGGCCGGTATTTCGGGATCGAGTGACATGACCGTGGCGATAACCTGCACTTCGTTGCGAAAGCCTTTCGGAAAAAGGGGCCGCAACGGTCGGTCGATCAAACGAGAGGTCAATGTCTCGTGTTCGCTCGGACGGCCCTCTCGTTTGAAGAAGCCGCCTGGCACCTTGCCTGCGGCATAGGTGCGTTCCTGGTAGTTGATCGTCAGCGGGAAGAAATCCTGCCCCGGTTTCGCATCGGCTCGGCCGACCGCGGTCACCAGCAATACAGTCTCGCCCATACTGATCATGATGGCTGACGAGGCCTGGCGGGCAATTTCGCCGGTCTCGATGACCACTTCCTGCTCGCCGAACTGAAATCTTTTGGTAATTTGATTCACGTGGTTTCCTTGGGTTCGATAACGAACCGGATAGGTCAGCGGCGCAGGCCGAGACGGGAAATAAGGTCCTGGTATCGGGCCTGATCTTTCCCCTTGAGATAGTCCAGCAGTTTTCGTCGCTGATTCACCATGCGCAGCAAGCCACGGCGGGAATGATGGTCGTGCTTGTGTTTTTGAAAGTGTTCTGTCAAGTGATTAATTCTCGCGGACAGCAGTGCAACCTGTACTTCTGGTGACCCCGTGTCCGCAGAGTCACGCTTATATTCGTCAATAATCTCCGCCGTTCTTTCGGCGCTCAAACAACCCATCAGGTTTCTCCGTAGATGAAATTGCCAGCCACAAGGCTCGCGTGGTTAAACGTGCAATGGCGTGCCTGATCAAGTTTGGCTCGCAATCAGCCGCACCGTGTGCAGCCGTCCATCACACAAATTGCCCAGCCCGAGAAAACACTCGTGCCGGTCGTAAATTCTCAATAGCTCCCGCCCGTCCAAATCGGCAGTCTGCGCCTCGCCCAGTTGCGGCTTGGCGCCGTGACAAAACCGCTTCGCGGTTTCGTCGTCAATCGTAAGCGCTGTCCGGTCGGCCACGGCAACGTCGGCCTGCAGCAGATAGTCGTCGAGGTTACTCGCGTCCTGCAGCGCGTCAATCGTGACCAGTGCCTGCTCTTCGAAAGGTGCCACCGCGGTACGACGCAAACCCAACACATGCGCACCACAACCGACGGCCTCACCAATATCACGCACGATAGAGCGCACGTACGTGCCTTTAGACACCTTCATCACCAGGCTGAAATGCGAGCCGCTAAATTCAGTGAGCGAGATGTCGTGCACTGTGATTGGCCGCGGTTCGAGCTCGACTTCGATCCCCTTGCGGGCCAGTTTGTGCACCCGGACGCCGTTGCGTTTGAGCGCGGAGTATACCGGCGGACGCTGCATCTGGTTACCGTGAAAACGCCCGACAATTTCCTCAAGCGCCAACCGTTCAAGCGGCGGCACCGGGCGCGCGGCGGTGACGGTGCCGTCGGCATCTTCGGTGTCAGTTGTCACGCCGAGCACCGCATCCACCTGATACGTCTTGCTGGAGTCGAGCAAATAACCACACAGTTTCGTCGCCTCGCCGAAACAGATCGGCAACATACCGGTGGCAGACGGATCGAGACTGCCCGTGTGCCCTGCCTTCTTAGCGCCGTAGAGATGCCGCACTCTCTGCAAAACGCCATTCGACGTCGCACCAGCGGGCTTGTCCAATAACAAAAGCCCGGTGATATTGCGCTTTGGGTTTTTGCCAGACAAGGTATTAGTCCTGTCGTTCACCGGCGTCATCAGCCGGCGTGGTGTTACTGCTCACGGCACTGTCGATCAGATTCGACAACTGGGCGCCATGCTCCTGAACGTCATCGTAGCGAAAGTGCAGCATCGGTACGGTGCGCATGCGAATACGCGAGCCTAGCTTGCCGCGCAAAAACCCCGCGGCGTTGTTTAGCGCATCGACCGCCTGATCTCGATCGGGCGCGTCAAACATGCTGACGTAGACCCGAGCGTGGCTCAGATCCTTGCTCACCTCGACCGCAGCCACCGTCACCAGCGCAGGCACCCGCGGATCCTTGAGTTCCATACGGATCAGATCGGAGAGCTCCCGCTGGATCTGATCTGCCACTCTGTAGCTGCGTGGATAGTCTTTAGCCACAGGCTCTCACAAACAGTGTCTGGCGGATGACAAAATCAGAGGCTACGCGCAACTTCCCTGCGCTCGAATACCTCAATCTGGTCTCCCGGCTGCACGTCGTTATAGTTGCGTACGCCAATACCGCACTCGGTGCCCATGCGGACCTCGGACACGTCGTCTTTAAAGCGACGCAGCGATTCAAGTTCACCTTCGTAGATCACGACATTGTCGCGAAGGACGCGGATGGGCTCACTCTTGCGGACCACTCCATCGACGACCATGCAACCGGCGATATCGCCAAACTTGGGCGAGCGGAAGACATCCTTGACCTCGGCAAGACCGATGATGTTCTCGCGAATTTCCGGTGCCAGCATGCCACTGGCCGAGGCCTTGACTCGATCGATAACCTCATAGATCACGCTCTCGTAGTGCAGCTCGATATCCTGCTCGGAGAGGATCCGGCGAGCGGAGTTGTCAGCGCGAACGTTGAACCCGATCATGATCGCGTTTGAAGCAGAGGCCAGTTGCGCGTCTGACTCGTTGATACCACCGACACCACCACCGACCACGCGAATGGTAACTTCGTCAGTAGAGAGCTTTTCGAGTGAATCGCGCAGCGCTTCGAAACTGCCCTGAACATCGGTTTTCACCAACAGATTGAGCGTGTTGCTGTCACCCGATTTTATCTGCGAGAAGACGTCTTCGAGTTTCGCCGGCTTGCGATCAGCCAGTCGTGCATCGCGCGATTTCTGATCACGCAGATCGGCCAGTTCACGCGCGCTGCGCTCATCGGTTGTGGCGAGCATTTCATCGCCGGCGTTCGGTGTTGCCGACAAGCCCAGTACCTGCACCGGAATCGACGGACCAGCCTCGGTGACCTGTTCACCGTTCTCGTTGAATATTGCACGAACGCGGCCAAACTCCTTGCCACACACCAGGATGTCTCCGCGCTTTAGCGTACCGCCCTGCACCAGCACTGTGGCGACCGGACCGCGCCCTTTGTCGAGTGTCGCCTCAATGACGATGCCCTTGGCAGGGCCTGCTGCCGTGGCGCTCAGCTCGAGAATTTCAGCCTGGAGTACCAGCGCATCGAGCAGTTCGTCAACACCGGCACCGGTGAGCGCCGAGACTGGCACAAACATGGTGTCGCCACCCCAGTCTTCCGGAATTACCTCGTGCTTGGATAAATCGTTCTTGACGCGCTCAGGGTCGGCGTCTTCCTTGTCCATCTTGTTGACGGCGACAATAATCGGAACGCCGGCTGCACGCGAGTGCTGCACCGCTTCGATGGTCTGCGGCATCGCCCCATCGTCTGCTGCAACCACCAGCACAACAATATCGGTAGCCTCGGCGCCGCGTGCACGCATCGCGGTAAACGCCGCGTGTCCAGGCGTATCCAGAAACGTGATCGTGCCCTTGTCGTGTTCGACGTGGTAGGCGCCAATGTGCTGCGTGATACCACCGGCTTCACCGGCCGCCACACGGGTAGTGCGAATGTAATCGAGCAGTGAGGTCTTGCCGTGATCGACGTGCCCCATGACTGTGACCACAGGCGGTCGCGTTTCGAGTTCGACCTCAGATTCTTCTAGCACCGCCTGCAGGCGAGCGCGCAACTCCAGCTCAAGATCGTCGGCGGAGCTTGCGATGGCGCGATGGCCCATCTCTTCGCACACCAGCACCGCGGTATCCTGATCGAGCACCTGGTTGATCGTCGCCATCACCCCCATGCCCATCATGGTCTTGATGACTTCACCTGCCTTCACCGCCATGCGGTTGGCGAGTTCGGCGACAGTAATCGTCTCCGGGACATCGACATCGCGAACAACCGGCGCGGTTGGCTTGGCAAAACCATGCTTGGCATCGAGCTGGCGAGCTGTCTCACGCCGCGATGAGCCGCGCTTCTCGCGTCGACCGCCACCGCGCGAATGTGCTGAAACGTGCAGTTCCCGGCGTCCACCTTTACCACGGCGACCGCCTCTCGACGGCTTGCCGGAGTCGCCCATCGGCGGGGGTGGCGCGCTGGCGGGTGCGGGCGCTGGAT
>CAZYDV010000087.1:0-19378 GCA_964646405.1 uncultured Granulosicoccaceae bacterium
CATAGCCAGCATCGCCAGCACCCGAGAAGTCTCCGGTGGTACCACCGGCAAGCCGTCTGTCCAACCCTGCTGGTAGCAGTAGTCGATGGCGTCGAGCGTGTTGTCCGGCACTTCGTGTACGCGGTTCTGCATTGCGGCGGGTGTTGACATTTATCTCGGCCGATCGCCCTTAACAGTAACCCGATGCCCGGAGCGCACTTGCGGATAGTAGTCCCAGATGGCGTGGTGCATGGCACAGCGGTTGTCCCACATGGCGATGGAATTGGGTTGCCATTGAAATCTGCACTGGAACATCGCTTTGGTGGTGTGCTGATAGAGATAGTCGAGAATGGCTTTGCTTTCATCGTCCGGTATGCCGTCGATTCGCTGGGTAAAGACGATATTCACATACAGGGCTTTCTTGCCGCTGACCGGGTGGGTGCGCACGACCGGGTGTGAAGCGCGCGGATAGACTTTGTTCGATACATCGATACCGTTGCGTTCGGCGCGGTCGCGATAGTTGGGCCCGCCATCGTGGGTGGCGGTCAGGCCGTCGAGCAGTTTTTTCATCGGTGTCGACAGTGCTTCGTAGGCCTCGTACATATTGGCAAACAGCGTGTCACCGCCGTTGGGAGGCACAATAGAGAGTTTCAGGATGCTGGCAGCCGGTGGCTCGGGATCGCAGGAGACATCTGAGTGCCATTTGTCGCCGGCGATGCGGTGTGTGTTTTCATCGGCGTGAATGGGCAGGATTTCATCCGGTAGTGGCGGCAGGTCTTTGGTGTAGTCCTTGTTGGCCGGGTGAATATGCAGCGGGCCAAAGCGCCTGCCAAACTCGATGTGCTGGTCTACGCTGATATCCTGATCGCGAAAGAACAGCACCAGATGATCGGTGAACGCCTGGTGTATCTGCTGGAATTCGCCATCAGTGATATCCGCCAGATTGATGCCGGAAATTTGAGCGCCGATCATTGGTGTCAGTGGCTCAATATTCATGTGCTTACCCTCTCAGCGGATGATGCCGCGCTTTTTTAGATCAGCGCAGGTTTTGTCATCAATACCGATTTGATCCAATACCCTATGAGTATCTGCACCCAGTGCCGGTGGTGCAGTGTGCGGATGAGTGCTTTGTCCATCCACTTTAAAACCCAGTGTTGGCATGTGCGCGGTCTGGTCGCTACCGGGTACTGGCATTGCGTGCATCAACTCTCGTGCTGCCAGTTGGGGTTCGTCGAGCACTTCGTTGATGGTTCGCACACGGGCGGCGGGAACCGCATGGTCTGATAAAGTATTTTCCCAATCGGCTGCAGTTCTCGTCAGCAAGGTGTCGCTGATGATGTTGCGCAGGGTATCCTGATGACGGGCACGTTCGGCAGGCTGTGCCCATCTCGAATCGGTGAGGATGTCGTCGCGACCCAGCGCTTTGCACAGATCGTGAAATTGCCGTTCGTTGTTGGCCGCAATTGATAGCTTGCCGTCGGCGGTGTCGAACGTGCCCGATGATGGCGAGCGACTGAACGCCTCGTTGCCGCTGGCCTGATGCTGCAAGCCCAATGATTGCGCCTGAGTCAGCATCGATGACATCAGCAGCATGGATGAGTCGAGCATCGACACATCAATATGCATCGCTTTGCCGGTCAGTTTTTGCTGGTGCAGGGCGGCGGTAATCGCAAACGCACCGTTCAGGCCGGTGGCATAGTCGACATAGGGTGCGCCTACTTTGTTGGGCGCGGTGTCCGGTGTGCCGGTGGTGGTCATGATGCCGCACATCGCCTGCACGACGTGATCATAAGCCGGCCGTGCACACAAGGGACCGTCCTGGCCGTAGGCAGAAATCGAGCAGTACAAAATAGCGTCGTTAACGGCTTTGACGTCATCGAACGACAAGCCCAGCCGGGCCGCGGTACCCGGGCGAAAATTTTCGATGAAAACATCGGCGCTGGCGATCAGTTTCTTAATGATTGCCAGCCCCTCTGTGGATTTCAGGTCAATCGCGACTGACTTTTTGTTGGCATTCTGGGTCAGGTAGGCGGTGCCCATGTGCTTGCCCTCGTGACCGGGCAGGGCTTGACCGGTACGCGCCCAGTCGCCGCCTTCGAGTGGCTCAATCTTGATCACCTCTGCACCCATCAGCGCCAGCTGATAGGTGGCGTACGGGCCTGCGAGGACCTGGGTCAGGTCGATCACGCGCAGCCCTGCAAGTGGTTTAAACGACATGGGCTACCAGACCTGATAGCCGGTGGGTTCGGCCACACTGTTGGAGAAATCCCGCTGTTTCTTCATTTCAACCATGGAATCTTCGCGAATGTTACGCGTTGTCGGGGTTGTCACCCGGCAGACTACGACAATATCAGTGGCTGAACAACAATGAACTAGAGCAGACTTATCTGGCTGATTGCTACACCGCTTCGGGTATGACCCGATAGATTTTGCCCGTTGTTCGCAGAGCCTCCACGCTCCATGGTTCGCCAACGCCTTCGAACAGCCACTCGACAATCGCCCACAAATCGCGATCGGTCTGATCGGTATCCATCGGTTCCAGCCCGGGTACCAGTGCGGCGATCTCGATAGCGGCCGGAAACCGCTGGCCGGATCGGCCGATGAAAACCAGCTCGTAAACTCTGCCACCGACATCGAGCAGCCCCGGTGGTTTGAATGGGTCAACGGCCAGGTCGAACGTGTCGCGCAGAAATTCGGCGAACTCGGGATAGTGGCCGACGTTCGGGTCTGACAGCACCGGTACACTGCGGGTGTTGTCCGGACGCTGACTGATGACGGATACGCTCATGGCTTGTCTCCCGCGGGCAAGTGACGGCCGGCGAATTCGGCCAACAGATCGCCGATCTCGGTGCCCGAATCCTCCTGCAGAAAGTGTTTGCCGGTGACGTAGTGAGTGCCCTCGGCGTGGGGCCACAGTTCGTGCCAGCGGGCGCAGAAGACATCGGCTGGAAACACTTCCTCCTCGCGTCCCCAGATAATGGTTGCAGGGATGCGCAACTCTGATACTCGCGCCTCGAGCCAGTCGAAGCGTTCGCCGGCGATGTCGGTAACCGGATTGATCGGGATCGAGCGCGGCCACTGCCAGGTCAGGCGGCGATCGTCCGGATCGGGCAGCACGGCCTCGTAGGCCGGAATGCCGTCGACTTTGCAGCGCTCCCGGTCGACCACGGATAGATAGATGCCGCGGCCCGGAAACGCGCCCTGACGCGCCATGATGTGGGGACCGGCGATCGGCGCGTGCATGATCAGCCACGGCATTGTGCTGCGATGAAACGTTGAGGCGGGATTGCGCCAGGCCCAGGTCGACATCACCGCGACACCAGCGGCCCGATCGATGCGCGTGAGTAGTGCGGCGAGCCCGGTCGGGCCACCCCAGTCGTGGCAGACAAAGAAAATACCGTCGAGCTTGAGTTGATCGATCAGTGCGACCAGGTTGGCCGCGTGGTTATCCAGGCTGTGTGCGCTGGCATTATGTGGATGGGCCGACAGTCCAAAGCCGATCTGATCTGGCACAATTACTCGATAGCCCGCTGCCAGCAGTGGGCCAATCGTATCGCGCCACAGATAACCCCAGGTTGGATTGCCATGTAGTAGCAATACAGGTGGTGCGTCGGGCGGCCCCTCATCGATATAATGCATCCGCCAGCCATTGACGTTCGCAAACCGCGATTGATACGGATAGCGCATCGCAATCTGCGGACCGAGATCCTGAATAGTTCGAGTCATAGATTTTCCGATTCTGGTGCTGCCACCGGTCGCAGTTGCCTGCCATTGTCTGCCGGCTGGAAATACTATCGCAAGTGAATTTATCGACAGGGCAGGGTGGCCGAGTGAGCGGTAAGCTGCGAGTGGCAGTGAGACGGACTGACAGTCGCCAGGTTGGTCGCAGTGTTGCAGTGAAACATCAGACAGTAACGGTAGCAGGCGATACCCATGTGAAAGCGCTGGGTAGCCGCTCATTGTTCAAAAATATAACGGATCGTATCAATGTCTCGTGCCTCATATTTGCCCCCCTCGATCGTCAGGGTTGAGAAAATTGCCCTGCGTGGACCCGGTGTGGTCATTCTGACGGGACCATCGAGTTGCGGTAAGGGCGAGGTGGCGAGCGCGCTGTGTGACATGCTGTCGATCGATGCGGAGCGACATTTATCGATGGGCGGTATTCTGCGCAACACAGTGGAGCTGGCCCGTGGTGATGCCACCTACGGCAGCATGCTGGCGGATCGTTACTCGCTGTCGAATGATGTCAGCATGTTCGACTGTATCGATACCACCGATGATCTATCGGAAAAGGTACGGCGCTATCTGCCGGAACTGGAGCAACACTTTGGGCGCACCCCGAATACCGAGCGCGCCGATGCCAGCCAGCTTGAGTGGCTGGAGTTTTGCACCGTGCGCGGGCTGCTCATTCCCAATCGATGGACACAGGATCTGATCTCCGCTTCGATCGATCACATTCTGCAAACCGACCCCACCACTGGCGTCGATGGTTTCAACAGCCCGTTTATTCTTGACGGTTATCCGCGTACCGTCGCCGCTGCCGAACATTTGCTGGGCTATCTGCGCAGTGTCGAGGTGCCGGTTCTAAAAGTGTTGCACTTGTCCATCAGCAAGGCCGAGATGAGTGCACGAGCGGGCAAGCGCGGAAGAGCCGACGACCACGCCGAGGCACTGCGCAGCCGATTCGAATTCTACGTTGAGAACGTGCAGCCCTCAGTCGACTACATGAAGACCTATCTGGGCGGCTCATACATTTCACTGATCGATGCGCACCAGCCCGAGTATGACGATGAGGGCAGTGAGCGAAAATTCCTGTTGCAGGAATCGATCGACAATGTGGTATCGACTTCATTGCGAGCGCTCGGTGTGCCACGCGTGGTGGTGCGAGATCTGATCGAGGCACGTCGCGAAAATGCAGCGCAGGAATAGACAAGATCATGAACTTCCAGAATTGACTTATCGCGCGAATTCAGGCGGTTTGTCCCGCTGTCGGTGCCTGATCGAATTGCAATTTCAATTCACCGGGATCATCAATGTACTGTCGTGTTGCGTTCAATATGTGATAACGAGAGCTCGTCATTTGGTGTGCAGCAAGGCCATTGCATGGCGCCTTGCTCTCAGACAATGCCTGGCCGGCCGCGGTTTACCCCCTTATCAAGAGCTTTAACGCAGTTGCGCGCAACATAACGGGCTCCCGCAGGGTCGGTTGATCAAAGTGCTCAGTCCTTAAAAAAATGAACTCAGTTACATCAGGTTCTACAGGAATCACATAGAAATGAAGTGTTTTGATCAATTGACTCATTGCTATAGTTTGAAGGTTACACTGCAACAGTAGCCCCATCTTCACGGCGCCGCAGCAATGTCGTCGTGAGCGCAGTCGATCCGCGTGTCTGCTCAAGCAGCGCCATCTGTGGCGGTTTTTAAGCATCCCTGTACAGCTATCGAGCTCGATTTTCTTAGCCGGTATCGAACGGCGCCGTCGATTTCACCACAAACATCTGGCACTTGTCGTTTACGGGCTAGCGCAGTGTCGACTCCCGTTTTGTCTGAGCTCCGATGCAGCCAGTGATTATCACTGAAACGAGGGATCGACCACTAACTTGCGTCACTTGAAACTGGCCAGGCAGAGTGGCTCTATGCTGATGCTCTGCGTAGCCGCGGTGGATTTTTCGGTCTAGTCGTGAGCTAGTGAGTAAAAATGGAAAATCGTATTAATTAAGGGGATTGCAGGATGAAATTTGAATTGAAGTGTCTGGTCGTGACATTTGCGATGGTAATCGGTGGGTCGTTGGTGTCAATGCCGGTAGTAGCTCAGGAGAATGGTGGTACAAACGCGCAATGTATCGATGAGGATGGTGATGGATGGGGCTGGGATGGCAGCGCATCTTGTCAGATCCCGAATTTTGTACCCATGGCAGGTGCCTGTGTCGACTACGACGGTGATGGTTATGGATGGAATGGTATTGCATCCTGCCTGGTCAGTGAACCGGCGGCCTGCATCGACGAGGACGGCGACGGCTGGGGCTGGAATGGCAGCGCATCTTGTCTGATCGAAGACTTCGTGCCGGTCGCGGGTGAATGCGTCGATACTGACGGCGACGGATATGGCTGGAACGGTGTTGCCAGTTGCATGATTGGTGGCGGATCAACACCGCCCGACGAAGGCCCGTCAGATGGCGATATTGCCGCGTTCAATTCTATGCTTCAGGGGGTGCGCAGTTACGGGTGTGTGCCGGGCGGTGAAGGATTTTTTACCACTGAGTTTGTCGAAGTGTTTTCGGATGGCATTACTTCCAATGATGTGTGGCTGTATAAAGATCAGGACTGTACCAGTCGACCGCTGACTTTCAGTACACAGCTGGGACTGGAGCGGTATATGGTCGAAA
The DNA here is from genome assembly GCA_964646405.1 of uncultured Granulosicoccaceae bacterium. Classification (GTDB taxonomy): domain Bacteria; phylum Pseudomonadota; class Gammaproteobacteria; order Granulosicoccales; family Granulosicoccaceae; genus CAKZSB01. The sequence goes on from CAZYDV010000087.1 coordinate 6,366, forward strand.
TGCCGTTGAGCACCAATGATGGCCAGTCGGTGTACGGGATCAATTTTCAGATCTTGCAATTATCCAGCGAAGACACAAACGATGCATTCCCTGTGGGAACAACACTCTACGATATCGTCAAACTTGAGGACGGCGGTTTCACGTTGGGTAACGCGTTCGCAACGACGCCCGAGGAACGGCCACTGGATTTACTTCAGCCCGCCGCTGCCGTGTCGGTTGGCATGAGAGCAGATCCGGCGAGTGCCGAGGGTTTGATGCACACCTGGGGTGCTGCCTGTTTTAATGGCAAGATCCAGCAGCGTGTATTCGATGAATTCAACCTGACTGAAACAGTTGAGTGTTTTGCGGATGATGACTGCGACATCGACAGCTTCTATGCCACGCGCATTAACACCTGGGACGTCACCTACGCAGACGCCGTTACCACAGTGTTTGGTCAGCCCGCGTTGCAGGTTCGAAGTGAGCTTGCCGATTCACGGCTCGATCAAATTGTCATTGGCGCTGGATTGCCTTCTCCGCCTGCGCTTTCCGAAGTTGGTATCGTGTTTGAAGATATCTGGGCGGTCTTCGCCAATGAATTGGTCATTGGTACTTGCCTTGATAAGAGCATTGGCGATTGTGGTTCGGCCGGCAACATTCCGAACCTGCTGAACTTCAATGTCGGTAATCGGTTTATAAGACAGTAGCGACAAACTGCGATTGATGTGGTGATAGTGAATGATGGGTTGTTACTGGCGGTGCATTGCACCGCCAGTGCTATGTTTCATACTGCACCGGTCATTCACTTTTTCTCATAGTGATGCATCTGATGCTCGCTAAGGTCACTCATTTCCTCGACCGCTTTGCGTACATCTGCGATAGCGTTGTCGAGTTGGTTAGCTACCGCGAGTCGATCGCTGGAAAATACCAGATTATGCAGTAGATCGTCGAGCCGGCTCCTGGCGCGCCAGGCAGCGTGTCTGGCCCATTCGGCGTATAGCACTTCCGGGTCGTCAACCAGAGTCAGGTCCTTGTGGCGGTGCTGGTCTTCGCTGCTGGTGTCCATGGCGACATAGCCGTTGACCATACTGATCCGCTCTGCAGCGCGGTTCAGTGGCGCACCGCGGTGCACCACCATATTGCCGTGTAGCGCGATCGCATAGCCCGGGCCATGGAAGGGAGGTGCTTCGATTCGATTGGCGGGCGGTGGATTGCCTGCTTTTGCGAATTCTGCCATCTCGTCTTTGGTGCCGACGAAGTACTCGAACTGGCCACCGTCCAGCGTGGCCGGATCGGTCACCATCATGACGGTATCCAGCGGCAGGGTATCGTGATGCCATTTGTCGACGGCTCGCGTGAGATCGTCCGGTGAGAAGTTCATGTGCCCCAGGTGCACCGGCATGGTGTGTGGGGCAACGTCGGTTTGATAAATCTCGCACATCATGTCGGTCAGTGAGGGATCAATACACAGGTCGCGCAGAAATTTCGATCGATAGCAGCCACCGCGAACCATGTTGTCGATTCGCTCGCAGCTGATCGCGTGCTGGCGCAGTTTTCTGGCCACCTGCAGCAGTATTGCGGCACCTTCAGTCGACAGAATTCGGAAAGGGGAAGACACTGCAACCGGAGAGGCCACCCTGGCAATTTCCTCGTTGCTGTAACCAAATTCGCTCAGATAGCGGATTGATGCGGGCTTTTCCAGCGCGAGATGTCGTCTCGAGTCAAAGGCTGGTTCGTCTTCGAACCATTGATAGCTTTCGGGTATATCTGTGGGGAAGACAACCGCTGATGTGGCCATTGCAATTCGCTCCGGGTGTTTCGATGGTGCTTATTCTATGCGCAATTGCATTTTGCGTGCGTGGGATTCTCAATCCGGCGCGACGAGCTTTTGCCCTGTTTCAACGGTGAACGGCTGTGGTTGTGAGGCGCCGCCACCGATCCAGTAATAAGTGCCATCCTTGAGAACGATGTTATAGCCGCTGCCCCAGCCCGATTGATCCCACCAGCTTTCGTACTGATGGGTCTCGGTGTTGACTCTCCAGCGCCCGACGGCCGAACGGGTATTTTCCTGTGCGTAGATTGTCGATCCGGTTTCGTCGAAGTACTGCCGATAGTTGTGGTCTATCCAGCGGCCAATGGCGGTATTGCCGCTGAGCAATGCGCGAATCTGTGTGGCGGTGAGTGTTTGTTCGTCTGCGGCCGCCGTTGTGGCGAGGAAGAACAAACCGGCCAGGGTGCTGATGATTGTCTGCAAGGTTGTCTCCCGTTTAGCAACGGCAGACAAATGCCACGCCGGTTTAGTTCCGACAGTACAGTAAGCGCTTGTGACGGATGGATGGTAGCCGTGAGATGGTAAGCCACCGGTGTTTGATACCGTTAGCGGTTGCTTCGAAACAGCACGTTGGGCGAATCGGTCAGTCGTTCCGACGTATAGCCAAGCGCACAGACCTGATCGATGATGGTCTGATTGCGGGTTTCGAGAATGATCGTCGGGTGAGATTTTTCAATGATTGCCTGCATGCCCGCCAGCGCCTGTGCCTCATGGCCTTCGACGTCGATTTTCATCAAACCGATCGTCGCCTGGCTCAGCAGCGAATCCAATGTCAGTGCCAGCACAGACAACTCGCCATCCTTGACGCCGCCGACTTCGGCCTCGTAGTAGTTCACCATGCCAGTAGACAAGGTGGGGATGGATATACCGGCCAGGTCCATCTTGTCCGACACGGCGGCGTTGATCAGGGTGACATTTTTGTGGGCGAAACACTGCACGTTCGATGACAGCAGCGAGAAAGTCTCCGGGACGGGCTCGAAGGCAATCACGCGACCGGTCGGGCCCACCAGCTCGGAGAGTCGTTTGGTGTAGTGTCCGACGTTGGCACCGACGTCAACAACCCAATCACCGTCCTTCACCAGGCTATCCAGCAGGGCGTACTCTGGTTCCTCCGTCGCGAAAGAGTTGTTGCCAATCTGTCGGGCAAAGTGCATGCGCTTCATCTCAGACTGCCAGCGTTCCGGCATCTTGGAAACCACATACTTGGGTAGGCTCATTGCCTTGCTCTCTCGTGCAAACGGTTAAATCGACTGAGTGTGCCAGTCGGATACAGACCCCTTCATGGGTCTTGATGTGTCAAGCATATTGCTCGACGGCCGTCTGCCCTTTGACGGCACGCGAACAGGATGTGCGCATTGCGATGTCAGCAACAATCCAGCCATTGATCCCGTATCGCGCGCGAACGGGCAGAAGCTGTGTGATGCGGTTGTTGGCCGCGCGGTCTTCGCCCATTCTGGTGGCCGGGAGTGGACACAACGGGGGCGAAATCGGGCCATAACTGCACACTTCTGCGATACGCTTCAAATCAAATATATCAGAATGACGTGATGGTGCTCACGGAATGTCCGTCGCTGCTGATTTTGAATAATGGGTCACGATTTGGTTGTTTGCTGAGGTAGTTGTGGTTCCGATACATCGCGTGTTTGTGCTGGCTGCGTTGCTGAGTGCTTGTGTAGCCGAACCGGAGGTAGCGCCTCTGCCAGACCTGGCGCTGACGTCCCACGAAAAACTGATCGTCGATTGCGCGCCATTCAAGCAATCCCGGCTGTATCGGCCCCGTGCGAATCATATAGTGGTCGATGCCAGCCAGGATTGGCAGCAAATTCTCCGGCTCGCGACTGCGGGCACTGCAGTGCTGTTGCGCGATGGTGTCTATCAATTGACACAACCTTCGGTGTATCTGCAACCGGGCGTCACGGTGCGCGGAGCAAGCGGCAACCGACACAAAGTGCAGATCACTGGGGCGGGATATCAATCGCGCAGCCAGGGATTTGTGCTGTCTGGAGCAGGCATCACGATTGCCGATCTGACCATCAGCGATTTTCGCGATCATGCTATTTCCGTCATGGCTGGAGCTGATGATGCCTACGTCTACAACGTGCATCTAAATGACATTGGTACACAACACCTGAAGGGCAACTCTGGCGGAATGGTCCGTGGCGTCGTGGCATGCTCGTCGATTGGCTACAGTGCCGACGGGGCGGTAGGTGACTACAATGGCGCTATCGACCTGCATCAGGCTCACCACTGGCACATTGCACGGAACTACATCTATAACATCACGGGTGATGGCAGTGGTTGTGATGTGGATGTGCTGTGTGGAAACTATACCAGTGGCCCTGCCATTCTGGTCTGGAACGGCTCGACCCACGCCGCGATCTACGACAATACCATCGTCGACAGTTTCCGCAATATCGCACTGGGGCTCGGCAGAGGGCACGATGGTGGCTGGGTAGCGGACAATCACATCGTTCAGACAGTGGCGGGAGATGCGGGCATCGAGCTACAAACTGCCAGCAATGTATTGGTCGAGCGCAATACGGTTGTGCTGAAGGGTAGTTACCCCGGTGCAATCGAGTATCGTCAGTCGAACAATATTGTCGTTAGAGAAAATGCCGTGTCCGCTCGTCCCTGGGACAGAGGTGACAATCGATCGGTTTATGTGTCTAGCAATCGCCTGGTGAAACCGGATGATGTCGAACTAACGGCCGACTGATAACGGGCAATGCCAGACTGTTAGTGAAATACACATGGATATTCGTCTGAGGGAATATTACCGTAACAGGCGGGTATTTTATCTCTGTTCGGCAGCCTGTCCCTGGCGATAATAGACCCGGCCCACAAGGATTGGACTCATTGGATTGAGATTGGGTGTGCAGGGATTGCAGATGTACTAGCTAAAAGGGTAATGACGGATAAGTTCTGCGGGAAGCAGAGCAATTGACCAATGGCAGGGATGCCCGACAAGAGGCTCACAGGATTGTGAGCCTTTTGTTTTTCTGACCTGTTGAAATCGATGACTCGATCTGTCGCTACTCTGCGTTCAATTGGCATGATGCATTGCCGTTTAAAACGGCAGAGACATTGCGAATCGGTTCGCCGTAAACCATTTTTTGCAAGGCGCTAAAACAGCTTCCGTCGTCTATGGCATAGAGTTCATCCGTGGCCTTGCGAAGTGCATCGACTTGATCGTCGGCAATTTTGAAACTGGTTTTAATTGAATTGACCGTATCCCTGACCAGGCTGTTTTGGCTTAGATCAGGCAGGCTGAGGTGGTAAAAGAAGGTGTCGATATCGACATCGGTGCTGGCGGCAAGCTCGGCCATCGATTGTCGAAAGCTCACAATCGTTTTATCGTGGTTGGTAGATAGCAGATTGTCAATGCTGTCGAGAAAGTTCGTGTCGACGAAAAAGTCGAAGCCAGTGCGCGCATCGGGGAGTGTATGGCTGATACCCTGGGGTTCCAGATAGGCATCAACCAGCAGCACAACAACGCGTTGGTAAGACTCAGACGATGCTTCGATTATCTGGCTGACCGTGGTCAGGCCGAGGTTGTCACGGCTGCCCCCGTCGTACAGGTGCAGATATCTGCGATCCGGTCCGACTTTGGTGAAGTCGCGTAGTGTTGTGTAGTTGAATACGGCCGGAAATGCAGACGATGAGACGACCGCATTGGCGATTGGAAATTTTGCCAGCGAAGAATCGAGATTATCGAATTCACAATCGGTAAAGGTGAATACACCACCGACAGTTTGCTGATCTTCCGGTGGGCAGGATGGTTTGTCTTCCGGTTCTGTTGGCAAACCTGAACTATCATCTGGATCGTAGTAGGTGGCTCGGGTTGCGTTGATGAAGACCCGTGGTTTGTCGATGCAAATGTCACCAAAGGTGTAGCTGCCCAGTTTTTTGGCAAACACCTGTGCCATGATGTCGGAGCGATCAAATGAGGTAAACCAGAATCGCAGTACATTCCAGGGCCGGAACCAGCGTCGAATCCATGACCCCTGGAAGTTCGAGGACATGGTTTTGATTGCCGCACTGGCATTCCATAGTGGCCGTTTTACCGGATCGCGCTTCCTGTATTGCGTTTCCGTCCCGCAGTTTGCAGGATTGGCCGTTTTCGATACCGCATAGTAGGCTGCGGGAATGGATCCACCGGATACAGACGAAATCGCGTCTACCTCATCCATCAGGCTTGTCGAGATCCGGGGCTCTTCAAGTTTCAGCATGGCGAAGGTGGATAGCACAGCCGCGCGACTACCGCCTCCCGACAAAGCCAGAATGAAAAGCGTATCGATATTACTGCCCGGTCTGTTGGGTGTCTGGTAGTTGATGCGGGCGTCGGGCGCTGTCGACGCGCCGACCGGCTCGTTCCAGTATGCGTTCTTTTTGTTTAGAAAACCGCAGGCTGAGAGCGTCAGCAAAGCCAGTATTGCCAGTGCAGGCTTTAGGACAATAGCGCCGGCACGCGCCAGGTATTGTCTTTGGCTAAAAGATGGCGAAGGATAAAAAAGTGATGGACTATTGGGTTTGGTTCTCGCGGGCTGGCTCGGCATTTGGACTCCCCCTGTCCGTGGTAGCGCTACAGTAGGTTGTGATCTGCTGCGACAGACCGGCCAGCATCCTGGCCAACGTGCCTTGTTCCTCAACTGTCAGTGACTTATACGGACGGTAGCTCGGCCAGCCAAATCCCCAACGGTAGCTCGCGTTTGATGCGGGACCTCCACCCAATCGTACACCAAGCCACATGAGTTGGGCGTTGGCCGTGGCCCCTGTCTCCTCAATACACTGCTTGAATATTCCGTCTGCCTCGCGCCGCTGTTGTTCGGTGCCACCCATCCAGTAGTAGATATCGTGCTCTACGCAACAGTGGCACCACAGATTCCTTTGCGTGATAGTGCCTTCAGCATAGTAGCTGCATTTATCGCTGGTAAATGGTTTGATTGAGTCATCTCGGCTATCAGGCGCGGTGCTGCAGGACGATATTGCGATGAGTGCGATACCGCCCATGACTCTTAAAAGCAGTGGATGTTGAAAGGTGCTGTTCTGCAATTTGCGTGGTTCTGGTTGTAGCCTGGGTCAAGCCCGGGATTTGCCATTTGCACCGGTGTACTGCGTATCTGTGTCGTTCGCCAATCGCAGCGAGTCGACAAAATCAGGCATATCCATCAATGGCACCGTCTTGCAGTATTTGGCCAGACCCAGTGAATCGGTCAGATGCAGATTGGCCGCCAGTGCGCGCTCGTCAGGCATTTCGTAGATGTAGACCATATCGTACTCGCCGTAGGACCCGTACTGCGCAATTGGCCTGCCGCCGAAATCGGCGATGGCTTTGCGATGAATTTCAGCACGATCGCGAAAATGGGCGTTGGCAACCATGCCGGCCTTTTGATCATTGTGATACTTCACCATATATAACACCAGAATGCCCATGGTTGTAGCCTGTGTTGATAATGTTATGACTCAGCCTGCCCGTAGCCACCGCCGCCGCCGGTGCGAATGATCAGGCGATCGCCGCGCTGTAGTTTTACCCCGACTTTGGATCCGAGCCTGATGGTCTCTTCTGCGCGCTCGATCAGTGACTCGGCAGGTGCGCCATTGCCCCCACCGAACAGGCCCTGCGCACCGCTGGTGAACCGATCGCAATAGGTCGCGAACTGTACGTCATCGTCGAGTATGTGATACGCGCGTTCCAGTCCCATTCCGCCATTGGTTTGTCCCGCACCTGCAGTACCGTCGCGCAAACGGTAGCTATCTACGCGCAGAAACGGATAGTCCATTTCAATGGCTTCCAGCGGAATGTTGGCGCAATTGGACAGCGGGCAGTCAACGCCATCACAGCCGTTGTTAGTCACCCCTGCACCGTAGCCACCGCCCAGGATTTCAAGGTAAATGTTATAGCCGTCCGCGTCCAGGTGACTCAAACAGATCGATGTCGTGGTATCAAAGCCTTCGGCGATGACCTTGGTCGGTGCCACTTGTGCCAGTGCTTTCATCACTGCATTGAACAGACGATTCGATGGCAGCAGGCGTGCGCGTACCGGGGCCGGGGGACGAGGGTTTAGAATGGACCCCACTGGTGCCTGCACCGATATCACACGGGAGACTCCATCGTTGAACGGGATGTCCGGGTCCGTCAACACTGATTTGATGCAGGCAATGGTCGAGGAGTAGGTCGAGGCGAACGGGTTGTTGATATTGCTGCCGACCTGATCGCTGCTGCCCTCAAAGTCGACTGTTATGCTTTCTGCGCTGATGTTTACCTGTGTTTTGATCGGCAGCGGATCACTGCCCAGGCCATCGTCGTCGATAAACGCCTCGCCGTGATAAGTGCCATCCGGCAAATCGCGAATGGCGGCTCGAATTCGTCGTTCGGAATAGTCGAGCATTTCATCCATTGCACCGCTCAGATCGGCAGAGCCATATTTCCGTGCCAGGCCGGTCATGCGTCGGGTGCCGATGGCATTGGCGGCAAATTGTGCGTTGATATCGCCGATTGTCGCATCCGGCATTCGAACATTGGCGGCTATAAGGCGTTGCAGTGGGCCTCCGTTCCAGTCGCGATCGATGTTGTACTTGCTGGGCGGGAAGATTATCCCCTCCTGATGTACGTCGGCGGCGGCGGGATTCAGACCCGGTGCGCCGCCACCCAGATCGATGTGGTGCACGACAGATGCGCTAAAGCCAATCAGATTCTGGTGAAAGAATATCGGGGTGAAAAGGAAAATATCGGGTATGTGCTGACCACCGCTGTAGGGATCATTGTTGATAAAGAAATCACCTTCGACGATTTCTTCAATCGGATATAGCGCAAGACAAGGTGCGAATGTGTGAGCGACAGAACCCAATTGAATTGCAATCAGTTCTGATTGCGCAACGACTTCGCCGCGTGCATTCATGATAGCTGCCGAGCAATCCTGCGCCTCGCGCACGATCGGCGAGTGCGCCGAGCGAACGAGCTTGGTGCCCATCTCATGCGTCGCTGCGACCAGCGCACGATTGATGATGGCATGATCGACAGTTGAAAGTGTCATGACTTGCCGCGCTCCAAGATCAGGCTGCCGATTGCATCGGCTCGAACTGTCCATTCATCGGGTACGAATACAGTCGCGGTGCCGTCCTCAATCAAAATAGGTCCGCCGATGGTGGACTCACCCACACCGGAACGTGGCATCACCGTGCAATCCACGCACTGACCATTTTCAGTAATGTTGATTGTTCGCTGCTGAGAAATGTCGGCGGATGCCGCGAATTGAGTGAACGGAAAAGGTGCCACGCGTGCATGTGCGCCAACCCGATAGGAGACAATCTCAGCCGGATTCTCTGGCGGCTTTGAAAACTCAAACACCCGATGGTGTGCGTCGCGAAACAATTGGTAAACCTCTTTGTATGTCAACTGATCGAGATCGCCCGGTAGTGTCACCGACAACTCGAACGCCTGACCAATATAGCGCATCTCCAGTATGTGCTCGTAGCGCAATTGACCGTCAACGCCCAGTTCACGCAGATGACTGCCAGCGATCTCTCGCAGCTCGGTGAGAATGTTCAAAACCTGTTTGACGGCACTTTCACCAAGCGTGAGTCGCCGTGTGCGAGACTGGTAGTGCACATAGTCAGACATCAGTAGCCCGGCTGCCGACAATACGCCGGCGTTTTGTGGAATCAGTATAGTGTCGATACCCAGCTCTTCCGCCACGCGCGCGGCGTGCAACGGGCCCGCGCCGCCGAAAGGTACCAGAATGAACTCGCGGGGGTCGAGACCGCGCTCGGTCGATACCTGCTGTATCGCGCGCACGATATTGCCCTCGGCAATTCGGATAACGCTATCTGCCAGCACGCCCAACGTCATGTCTGATTTTGTGGCGAGTCTCGATAGCGCTTGGCTTGCAGCTTCCTGATCAACCGACATGCTGCCGCCCAGAAAAGACCCTGACTGCAGGGTACCGCGCACCAGATGTGCGTCGGTAACGGTGGGTTCGATCCCGCCGCGTCCGTAACAGGCGGGCCCGGGTTGCGCGCCGGCAGAACGTGGTCCAACCCGCAGCAGACCACCGTCATCCAGCCACGCGATCGAGCCGCCACCGGCACCAACAGTCGCGATATCAATAACCGGTGTGCGAACCGGCAGTCCATCGATCACAGTCTGTGGGCTCAGCGCCGGACTGCCATCGGCGATCAGCGATACATCTGTGCTGGTACCGCCCATATCCAGTGTGATGATATTGTCGAAACCGGACTGCGCTGCGGTACCCATCGCCCCGACCACACCGGCAGCCGGACCGGAAAACAGACCGGTAATCGCGTTGCGCGCCATACCCTGTGCCGGCATCCGCCCACCGTTCGACTGCATGATACTGAAGCTGCCGTGAAATCCGTCTTGCTGTAGCCGCCGCTCCAGGCGGTTTAGATAGCCGGCGATAACCGGCTGTACATAGGCAGCGAGCGCCGTGGTCGATGCGCGTTCATATTCACGAAACTCGGGTGAGACATCGCAGGAACAAGTGACGGGCATATCGGGCGCGACTCGCCAAACTGTCTGTGCCACCAACCGTTCGTGGGAATTGTTGGCGTAGCTGTGCAGCAGGCAGATTGCAATCGCATCAAATCGGTTTGCCGCCAGATACTCCACGACAGTTCGATCGAGATCTTCCACCTCAAGTGCCTGCACTACCGAGCCATCAGGCGCCAGACGTTCGGCCACCTCACAGACGTCTGCCCGAGCCACCACCGGGCGTGGCTTTTGGTAGTTCAGATCATAGATTGCTGTGCGATCCTGACGCTGCAAGTGGAACAGATCGCGCGTGCCGCAGGTGACAAACACACCAACACGCCCACCCTTGCGCTCCAGCACTGCGTTTGTGGCAACCGTTGATCCATGCACCAGATCGATGATATCGCCAACCGCAAGCCCCGCCGCCGCAATCGCGTTTAAAGCCCCGACATCAGGCTGCGCTGGTGTGCTGGGTACCTTGGCGATACGTATCGTGCCCTCGTGTAGTACCACGAGGTCAGTGAAGGTACCGCCGACTTCGACGCCAACTCTCATTATTCCTCCGAACGGTAATCAGGGTTGCGGACCGACGGTCTCGCTTGTGTTGGCTACCGCCTTTCCAGAATAATTACAGAACAGGCGGCCTCATCGAATCCGATAACCCCTCCGCCGTTTTCTGCCATTGCAATACCGGCGTTATCTGCTTGTCTGGCACCAGCCTCGCCACGCAATTGCAAATTCAGCTCATGAATCATCGAAAGCCCTGTCGCGCCGACTGGATGGCCTTTGGAGACGAGGCCACCGGAGAGGTTGACGGGCAATTTTCCGCCGAGTTTTGTTGCTCCGCTCTCGATCATTTTCCCGCCTTGTCCGTCTTCGGCAAAGCCCAGCATTTCGAGCTGAAAGATCTCGCAAAAAGATGTGGCGTCGTGTAGTTCTACCAGGTCAATATCAGCCGGTGTCAGGCCTGATTTGTCGTAGGCTTTTTGAGCCGCGATTCTGCTGAGCCCCGGTTCTGATGGGTCGCGATATTTGCCGCCGCTGAGTACAGAGGCGCGTACTTTTATTGCGCGTTTACGTACGTTGTCCGGTTGTTTTGCGAGTAGTGCTTCGGATACGAGTAGTGCGGCAGATGCGCCATCGCCTATTGGGGCGCACATGGCGCGCGTCAGGGGCCATGAGATCTCCCGGTCAGCAAGGGCTTTTTCTACGGGTACTTCGAATTGATATTGGGCCTTGGAGTTCATGGAGCCGTGCCAGTGGTTTTTGGAGGCGGCGATGGCGATTTGTTCTTGCGTGGTGCCCCACTTTTTCATGTGCCAGGCAGCCTGCATGGCGTAGGTATCCATGAATACGGTGCCACCGCCGCCGTTTGGGTCGAAGGGTTTGCCGGTCTCTTTGGCGCGCAGGCTGTAGTAGGCGTGCCATTCTTCTGGATCGATCTGGTCGATGCCACCCTCGAATATCTCGCTGGTGCGAATTGGGTCGCCGGGGAAATAGGTTTTTTCTACGCCGATGGCAAGTGATGCTTCCATGTCGCCTGAGGCGACATCTTTCCATGCGCCGTGAAACGCCATGGATGCGGTTGCGCAGCCGCCTTCTACGTTGATCATCGGTACGCGTTCGGGGAACAGGCCGTCGCGAACCAATGGTGTGAAGCAGATCTGGCCACGGATGTTGCGCTGGCCAAATGTTCCCATGCCACAGTTGCCGAACCAGGCTTGTTCGATCAGATCACCGTTTTCGAGCTCGGCGTCTGCCAGGCAGTCGGTGTAGGCTTCGCGGGTGAGTGATTTGAAGCTGTCGTCCGGGCGTTTACCGAATGCAGTGCAGCTTGAGCCGATGATGTAGACGGTACGCATGGTTTGCTCCAGTAAATGATTTGATGTTCTGTCTGTTAAAAAAGCCGGGCTGTCGTTTGCTATTCTAACTACGAGAACACTTGCCCTAAATCGATTCCGGTGCTCTCGAAAGGTGGAGCCTTCAACATTACTTTTCCGGATACAGTCATTTCGGGTTCTGTGTGACTGTGCGTCATGACGTAGATTTCGACCGATAGTGAGCCCGGGTCAATAAACCACACATGACATACACTCTCGCGAGTATAAAGCGGTAATTTTCTATTTCGAATCAGCATGACAGTAGATGGGGATAACACTTCACAAACCCAGTCTGGCGTGATAGTGAACTGGTTAGTTTCGGGAAGTTGCGGCATAGTTTCACGACGCCAACCCGCGACGTCGGGCACCACGACATTCTCTTCAAATCGAAGTTCCGGTTCATCCAGTATCCACCAACCACCAGAGTCGCTCCCCCAGTGGTAACGATGGCCAATCAATCCACCTATTGCGGACGCGGCTAGTGCGTGACGTGGTGAAGGCCGCGGATGTGCGTGTAGTTCACCATCTATAATCTCACCAACCACTGTCTCTGGCAGTCGCTCAAGATCAGCGTAGATCGCGTTGTAGTCTGGCCTGGTTGATGGTTTCATTTTATGCTCTGATCTAGTAACAACGATCTGATGCGGGACCCTGAAGATCTGTCGGATTCCCTGCCCGGAGGATCGGTTTCTTCTGATAGTACAACACTGGCGCTTGATGGCTAAAACCGTTAAGACTGGCCAACGAGTAGCAAAAGAGTACTAGTTGCTGAAAATGTGGCATATTCGCCTGGATTGTGACCTTTTTATGTTGGTGCCGTGCGGTTGTTGTG
>CAZYDV010000088.1:0-19322 GCA_964646405.1 uncultured Granulosicoccaceae bacterium
GGATCTGCACGGCGCGATGGTGACTGAGGATTACGATGACGGCGAGGCCGAGTTGTTGCGCCGTCTGCGTCAGGGCCGCGCGCGTGATTTGCCGATTGCCGTCAGCCTGGATTTACACGCCAATATGTCCGAACGCCTCGTGCGCAGTGCCGACCTGCTATCCGTCTATCGCACCTATCCGCATCTGGACATGGCGCAGACCGGTGCGCGATGCATGCAACGGCTGCTGCACTTTTTGGATGGGGTGCCGGTATGCCAGGTGTTCAGACAGTCGAGCTATCTGGTACCGCTGCACGCGCAGTACACCGGAGCGACGCCGTGTCTGGAACTTTATCGACAGGTACATCAACTGGCCGATGAAAACCATCACGAGTACCTGGAACTGGCGATGGGTTTTACCGCTGCCGATATTGCCGACTGCGGTCCGTCGATCGTTGCCAGTGCGCCGACCCAGCCACGCGCAGAGGAGCTGGCCGATGCATTGTCAGTGGCACTCCAACACGCAGAAGCCACGTTTGATACTCGCTTGCTCAGCCCGTCACAGGCGGTTCAGACAGCCATGCAACGTGTCGATGAAAAACCAGTGCTGATCGCCGATGTGCAGGACAATGCCGGTGCAGGTGCCACTGCCGACACCACCGGCCTGTTGCAGGCATTGATCGACGAATCAGCAGGCAGTGCGGTGTTGGGTGTTTTGTGTGACCCCGAGGTGGCAGGCCTTGCACACGCAAGCGGTGTCGGTAGTGTGATTCGAGCTGCACTGGGCGCAAAATCGGGTCTGCCGGACATCGTGCCGGTGGATGCGCTGTGGCGTGTGCAGGCACTGAGCGGCGGGCGTATTCCCTACAGCGGCGAGATGTATGGCGGCGTGACGGCTGAAATTGGTCCATCCTGTCTTTTGCGCTTACACGAGCATAGTGCCGAGATTCAGGTGGTGGTCAGCAGTTGCCGTACCCAATGTCTGGATCAGGCGTTGTTTTGCCATTTTGGTGTCGATCTGACTCGACAGAAAATCATTGTCCTGAAAAGCACGGTGCATTTTCGTGCAGACTTCGAACCGCTCGCGAGTGTGATAATTAACGCGGCTGCAACCGGTGCATTTGTTTGTGATCTGTCTGCGCTTGACTACCAAAACCTTCGCAGTGGCGTTCGCCAGGGGCCACTGGGTACTCCGTTTGTTCGTCGTGTATGATGCGCTCGAGCAAAAATTCGCTCGGTATCCATGCAACGGTTGTCAACATGGGCGACGCGGCCTGTGTACACCCGTTACAGTGCAGGGTTCTGAGCACGCGTCGGTCGAGTATCGATAGCCCTGTCGCTGTATACTGACCGGCACGACGGTTGATGAGGCGAAAATCAACGTACTGCCGGAACGATCACTCGCGTCCGTTGCCACTCTAACGGCGCCTGTGACGACAGTTGTTTGACCTGGCAGCAGGCCTTCCTCCAGCAGTCTCTTCCATTGAACCTTCTCGATATTTTCTTTTTTTAGAACGAATGCCTTTAGCCAGTCTCCCGTGGTATGACAATGCGTCTACTGCAGAATCCCTCGATTTTGTTTATCATCATTTTCGCCAACAGCTTTTGCAGATGGGCGTCGCGCAAGTATTGCTGAGTGACCAGCTCGACCGACACACCGCGTTGCATCGGCAGTGGTCTGACGAGTCGCTGATTCTGAGCCAGTGCTGCGGTCCGGATTTGTTGGCGCCGCATGGCCAGGCGTTGCGCGCCTTTGCACGCCCGATCTTTGCCGCGCTGGATTGTCAGGCGGGATACTACTTCAGTTACATCGTCGCACGTTCACAAGCTATCAACCAGCATCAGACTATTGCGATCAATAATCTATCGTCATTCTCTGGTTGTACTGCACTGTTGCAGTGGCTGAGCGAAACTGACCAGCCGTACAACAATTTTTATGTCACAGGCTCACACCTGCGCAGTGCCGATTTGGTGCGTGATGGCATTGCGGATGTTGCCGCTATCGATGCCTATGCCTGGCGTTTTGTCCGACGTGATGGTCTGCAGATCGTTGATCGTAGCCGTGTAGCGCCAGCGCCGCCGTTCGTGTGTCACTTGAGCGCTAAGATTGATCACGGCGCACTGACCCAAGCGCTGCAACAGGCCTTTCGCGTCCACGGCGAATCGCTCGCTATTGGCGAATTGATGCCAGGCGACAACCGCTTCTACCAGGACTACTTCACCTCGGTAGCGTCGCTGAGGCCGGCGGATTGTAAATCTCTCCGGCTTGAAGTGGGTGGATCACCGGTATCGCACGCAGATTTTTGATAGCGTAGATTCAGTTCTATATTGGGTTCACATCTGTTTGATTATGCAACCATTTTTTATTGTGAAACAGATCTCGTGATCGACACAGGTAGTTCTCATTTTTGCGGATATTTGATCGCTGTTGAACCTGTTCGTCGTTATCCTGTCAATCATTTGGCGGTCGATCAATTAGTCAGAAACTTACGCAGGCTGCAACAACAAAATAGAAACGAGTGCTATCGCGTATGTCAGTGTGGCTCACATTGAAGTCCGGGTTATATAGGTTCGTACCAGTTCATATCAATGATCCGTTCGGACTGGTTCGTCGAATGCTAACCGCCGGAAATCGTGCGGCTCTGTTTACCCTGTGGATTACCGGCCTGGGTATATTGCTGAGTCCGCTCGATTGGATGTTGCAATTTGTTGAGCGTCGCGTGCGTTCGAAACCACTCACTGAGCCTGTGGGTCCGCATATTTTTGTGTGTGGGCCTGCCAGAAGTGGTACTACCCTGGTGTATCAGGTGCTCGCCAACACACTGCCAGTAGTCTACCCGCGAAATTTCACGGCACTTTTCTCGCGCTCTGCGCTGCTGGCCTCGCGCTTATTTAGTCGAGACCGAAAGGATCGGCGGCGCGAGAACTATGAAAACTACTACGGCAAAACAGCCGGCATGCAAGCACCGAGCGAGGCAAATCATCTGTGGAACCAGTGGGTGGATTCTGATCAATCGGGATTTCGCACGCATTTTAAGGAGGGCGGCGTTGAAGAGATGGCAGTTTATTTCCAGCAATTATCTGTTCAGTCCCACTCGCCAACGCTCTCGAAAAATAACAACGCCAATGCATTCGCCGATGTCATCGCCGAGCGCCTCGACAACGCTTATTTTATTTGTTTACGGCGCGATAGCCGCTATCTGGCGCAGTCGCTGGTACGCGCCAGGGAAGAGATCAATGGTGATATCGGGCAGGGTTATGGAGTCACTGATGAAAAGACTACCGACACTTGCAGCGATCCGGTGGAACAGGTAGTCAGACAAATCGACTATCTTAATAACCTCGCGGTAGAGCAACAGCGCAAAATTGGAGCGGAGCGCTTTTGGATTGTCGACTATGAATCGTTCTGCGCGAATCCGGCAATGCTGGCCAATAAAATTAGAAGTGAAATCCTGAATCTAAGCCCGGTCGAAAACGCCGATGCGCAACAGATGCCTGTGATAAAAAACAATAACCGTATTACTGATCCGGACAGATTTAGACAGTTGGAAAAACGCTTGAGCGATCGCGTGGCCTGATGTCAAATAGTCGTTTATACGTCTGGTCGGATACTGTGTGGTGCCAGTCTTCGCTACTGGCGATACACCGTTTCATCTAACGCTTGCTGCTATCGGCTCAGGTCACTCGCGATCTTACCTGGTACTTTTCATCGCGCCAGATTTCATTGTCAATAATGTACTGAAGTTTCTCTGCAGCACGTTGTATTTCGCGCGCGCCGATATACAGCGGGGTAATGCCAAATCGCATGATATCGGGTGCACGAAAATCGCCGATGACGGCGTGGTCGATCAGTGCCTGTATCGCTGCGTAGCCGTGCTCGAATCGGAAGGAGACCTGTGAGCCTCTTTCTTTCGGATCGCGGGGGCTGGCCAGTTGCAATGATGGGCAACGTTGTTCCACTTCGTGGATAAAAAGTTCTGTCAGTTCGATTGAGCGCTGGCGCAGTTGTGTCATGTCTATATCGCGCCACATTTGCAGTGATTCTTCGAGCGCGGTCATTTGCATGACCGGCGGCGTGCCAATGCGCATGCGCTCGATGCCGGCTCCCGGCCGATAGTCCAGATCAAATGCAAACGGTGTCTCGTGGCCCAGCCAGCCGGCCAGTGCGGGTTGAACGGTGTCGATCAGGTCGGGGCGAACGTAAATAAATGCCGGTGCCCCTGGTCCACCGTTTAGATATTTGTAGGTGCAGCCGACGGCAAATTCTGTCTGGCAGGCCTCGAGTGCCACGGGCAGTGCTCCGGCACTATGGGCCAGGTCCCAGATCGTGACGACACCGGCGGCGTGTGCGAGTTCGGTCAGTTGTTGCATGTCGTACAGTTTGCCGGTGCGATAATCCACCTGAGTGAGCATCAAAACGGCGATTTCGTCGCTGATCGCATCGATGACTTCGGATGGCTCTACCACTCTGAGCTCGTAGTCGCCACCGAGCGTTTTCAATAGTCCATCAGCCATGTAGAGATCGGTCGGGAAATTGCCGCTATCCGACAACACCACGCGACGCTCGGGGCGCAGCTTCAATGCCGCTGCCAGCGCCTGATAAACTTTCAGCGACAGGGTGTCACCCATCGTGACGCTGTTGGCCGGCGCGCCGATGATCGGGGCCAGCAGGTTGCCCACGCGTGCCGGCTGGTCCATCCACCGCGCCTTGTTCCAGCCGGTGATCAGCATCTCTCCCCATTCGTCCGTAAGCATCGAGGCAAGCCGCTTTGGTACGCTGGATGGTAGTGGACCGAGCGAGTTGCCATCGAGATAGATGGTGTCGTCGGGAATGTCGAATAGCTCGGCCGATGGCAGTTTCAGCATAGGGTTTGGTCTTTATTTGCTGGAATAGGTGAGTTAGAGGGCGCCGCGCAGGTGCCACAGCTCTGGGAACAGCTCAACTGCGAGCATCTTGCGCAGATACGACACCCCCGACGTGCCTCCGCTTCCGCGCTTGAAGCCGATAACGCGTTCTACGGTGGTCACGTGATTGAAGCGCCAGCGTCGAAAGTAGTCCTCGAGATCGACGAGTTTTTCAGCCAGTTCGTACGCGGACCAGTAGCGCTCGGGCTCTTCATAGACTGTGCGCCACAACGATTCGACGCCTTCGCACAACGTGTGAGGAGTGGCCGTGTCGGATGACTCAATCTCGGTATCCGGTTTGAGGCCGTGACGCAACAAATACGCGATGGCCTCATGATACAAACTGGGTTGTTGCAACTCCCGCTCCAGCAATTGGCTGACGTTTTCATTGTGCTGATGCATTTTCATCATCGCCCGATTGCGATTGCCGAGGATGTACTCAATCTGTCGGTACTGATGTGACTGCAGGCCGGAAGACACGCCGAGCGACTCGCGAAATCGGGTGTACTCGCTTGGTGTCATGGTTCGCAATACATCCCAGGCATTGTTGAGTTGCTCGAAAATTCTTGACACCCGGGCGAGCATCTTAAACGCCGGTGAGAGCTTGTCCTGTCGGATCGCCTCGCGCGCGGCCGACAGTTCATGGATCGCCAGTCGCATCCATAGCTCGCTGGTCTGGTGCTGAATGATAAATAGCATTTCATCGTGCGCGTCGGACAACGGATGCTGGGCATCGAGAATTTTTGCCAGTGCCAGATAGTCGCCATAGGACATGTCGCGCACCATCGACATTTGCGCGCCGTCATCGGCGGGATCGAAGGGTTGATTGCTCATGGGTATCTTGTCTTCAATTGGCCGTTGCAGCGTGAATCTGATTGATCAGGAGCACCGATGGGGAACGGCAACCGGTTTGACCGATGCGTGTCACCCGCGTGGTGGGTGTTTTTTTACTTCGGCTTCGTTGATATCAGTGCCCCATCCGGGGCGCCTGGATAGCACCAGATGGCCGTCTTCTATTTGCGGGGGATGAGTGACCAGGTCGTCTTTCCAGGGCACGTCGTCTATGTCGATTTCCATAATGCGAAAATTCGGCACGGCCGCGCACAGGTGGGCACTCATCATAGTGCATAGATGGCCATAGAAATTATGCGGAGCAATATTCAGCTCATGGGCATCTGCCATCGCGGCAATCTTCCACGACTGCCAGATACCGTTCCACGGCACATCGATGATGGCGACGTCCATGGCCTGTTGTTGAAAGAACGAGCGAAACTCGCGAATGCCGTAAAGCGACTCACACGAAGCGATCGGCATCGGCGCACGGCTTCTGATCGAGGCCAGTGCCTCGGGGTTGAACATATCGAGCTCAAGCCAGAACAAATCAAATGGCTCCAGCGCTCGGGCCAGTTTGATATAGCCTTCGGTTTTGAAATTGAAATTCAGATCCAGCAGGATATCGGTCTCGCTGCCGGCGCCTTCACGCAAGGCCGCCAGTTGTCTTATCAGTGCCTGCGTGAGTCGCCGTTCGGCGTTGAGTTCCGGTGACTGCCACGTATTGCTGGCCGGGTAAAAGCCGGGCATATGTAACTCTGCGCCCTGATCAAAAAGGTAGATGTTGCACTTGAGCGCGCTCAGTCCTGAGGCCGCTACCTCGGCGCCGAGCGCGACCACATCGTCCAGATTCGTCATCTGCTTTTTGCCAATGTGCGCCGCGTTCTCGGCAGTCATGCGATAGGTGCCACAGTGTGACCAGTAGAGCCTGAGTCGATCGCGTATGGCGCCACCGAGAAGATCGTAGACCGGCACGCCCAGCACTTTGCCTTTGATGTCGAGCAGTGCGTTTTCGATCGCCGCGATCGCCTGTGCGTTGATGCCATTGGGTGCCTGCCGGGTAACCGCATACAAACGCGCAAAAACAGGTTCGTGATCGAGGGGGTTACGTCCCAGTACATAGGGGCTCAACTGATTGATCACTTCGGCAACACCCTTACTGCCATAGGACTGATTGTACTCGCTGTAACCAACCACGCCGTCGCTGGTCGAAATCTTCAGAAATGAAAACACGCGCCAGCCGGCGTCGCAGTGCAGTGACTCGATCTTGTCTATCTTCATCTTTGTCTGCCCCGGCGCCCGTCGATCAGGCTACTGTAACAAAGTTTGCGATATTGGGCCGGCCTCGCATGCTGGCTGTCGTGCTTAACGACCGCTGTAGCGCGGATCGCGTTTTTCTAAAAAGGCGTTGATGCCCTCGGCGTAGTCCTCGCCATGCTGGGTCAGGGCGTATTGGTCAAAGTCGCTGTGCGATGCCGTGTGCGCCAGCGCGTTCGCATAGGCGTTGATATCCTGCTTGCACATCCGCAGGGCGACTGGTGGCAGGCTGGCCGCGCGATCTGCCCAGGCCAGCGCGCGTTCGACCGTGTGGCCATCGGCTGCGACTTCATCGGCGATACCCCAGTCGCCGGCACGCATGGCATCGAGTTTTTCGGCCAGTATGACGATTCGCTTGGCGCGCGCCGGGCCAACCAGATTGGTGATCCTCGGCACTGAGCCCCAGCTCATGTTCATACCACGCTCGATCTCCGGCACATACAGATGGCTGTTGGTGCCTATGATGCGCAGGTCAGTCGCGACACTTAGCGCGACGCCACCGCCAACGCACCAGCCTTCAATGGCTGTAATAGTTAATGGCTGCAGCGCCTCCCAGGCACTGCACATGCGCGCGCCGGTCATTAGACCCAGGCGTCGCTGTGCCAGGCCAGCTTTGCGTAGTGACGCGGCCTCGGCGTCACGCAAATCGGCGCCCATTGAAAAGTTATCCGGGCGACCGGTCAGGATGATGGCCGACGTGGTGGCGTCATCGTCAAAGCTGCGGGCAACCTGGATCAATTCGCGCATCAGCTCAAGCGAAAGGGGGTTCGCAGCCACGCCGCGATCAAAGCGCACAATGGCGACGCGCTCGCGACGCTCGACGGTGACAAATTTCATCAGGAGTTCTCGCTGTCTGTCTGGCTGTTGTTCGGCTGCCCGAGTATAGCGACCAGCGGTTGTCTCGATCCTGCTGTGCGAGCATGGCGGCGAGCGCTGTGAGATGGGGGTATGCCAAAATTTTATGGCTGCTAAGTCGTTGACACCAATGGCGGACTTTGGTCTTATAGGATCAGAACTTGTGAAGTTACTTCATCGCGGATGGAGGAGGAAACCAGTCTTCGAGCTGGCCCGCATGAGGTTAACGACTAGTTGAAGCACAAAGGCATTGTGCTCCAGCTATTCGCATTTGTTATGGCTGGGCTGGTCGCCGACCCCGTGGCGCAGCGCGCTAGCCAGCCCGCCGGGGCATACTTTTGCAGCCCGGTCTCTTCATCCCTCACTTTGCACCGACTACCCGGCAGGCCCGCCTCGCAGATTCGCGCTAAACTACCCGGGTAACCCGTCCGGAGAACCACGCCATGTTACCTGCCAGCATTCCGATTCCGCTACCCGAGGGGCTTGCCGTCCCATTGCCGCAGTTCGTGCGCGTGCGGCAGAGCTTCGAGGGCGACGAGGTAACCGACGTCACCGCGGCGGTGGCGCAGGAATTCGAAAAGTTTGCCCACATCGATTTGACCGGCAAGCGCGTGGCTGTGACCGTTGGCAGCAGAGGCATTCGCAGCCAGAAGCCCGTGGTAGTGGCTGTGGTAGATGGGCTCAAGGCCGCTGGCGCCGAACCGTTCATCGTGCCGGCAATGGGCAGCCATGGCGGTGGCACCGCAGACGGGCAACAGAAGATTGTCGAGGAATACGGCATGGGAGCCGAAGACCTCGGCGTGCCGTTGCTCTCGTCGATGGAAGTCGTGGAGCTGGCTCGCGTCGCAGACGACCTGGCAGTCTACTGTGACAAGAACGCCTACGAGGCGGACTACATCGTACCGTTGAACCGGGTCAAACCGCACACGAGCTTTCGCGGCAAGAACGAGAGCGGGCTTGCCAAGATGATCGCCATCGGGCTGGGTAAACACACCGGTGCGGTGGAGATGCATCGCCGCGGAATGGAGCGATTTGGCGAGTTGCTGCCGATCGTTGCCGATGCCTTTATCGAGAAAACCAATGTGTTGTTCGGCGTGGCAATTATCGAAAACGGCTACGAGAAGCTCAAACATGTGGAGTTTGTAGCGCCGCAGGATATCGTGATTCGCGATCAGGAATTGCTCGAAATCGCCAAGGCGAGCATTCCTAAAATTCACCTTGATGAGATGGATGTGTTGATCGTCGATCAGATCGGCAAGGATATCTCCGGTGCGGGAATGGATCCGAATGTCACTGGTCGTAACAACTGCCGGTTAAATGATTTCGGTGGCCCCGAGATTCGCCAGATCATCGTCACCGATCTGACCGACGGCACCAAAGGCAATGGCACAGGCGTCGGCGTGGCCAATGTGACCACTCAGCGACTGGTGGGCAAGATGAACTGGAGTAAGAGTTACGTTAACGTGGTGACCGCCGGCGTACCGCAGGGTGCGGGTTTACCGCTGGTGGCCAACAACGACGAAGAGGCGCTGTATATCGCGATGCGCGGCTGCCCCATGATCACGCCGGACAATGGTCGTGTCGTGCGAATCGAAAATACCCTCGACTTGAGCGAAATCTGGGTCAGCACCGGCTTGATCGATCAGGTCAACGCGCACCCGAAAATGGAAGTCATCTCCGAGCCGTTCACGCTGGTGTTTGATGATCAGGGCGGGCTGCCGGCCTTCCATGAGGCAGTGCCTCATCAGGCGGCGTCTTGACACTTCTGACTGAACGCCGGTAATGACGCAGTGGTTCCTGCGCGGCTGCGCCGCGATATTCGGCGTGTTCGGACTGGTTTATCTATTCGACCCCGGCTGGCTGGCCGGAGCGGCAGGCGTGCAGGGCAATGCCTCGGGGCTGACTGATATTCGCGCCACCTACGGTGGTTTTCAGGTCGGTTTTTGCCTGTTTCTACTGTGGGTCATCGCCTCGCAACAACGCGTCGCCGGGCTTGTGGCTTGCGCGCTGGTCAGCGGCTGCGTCGCCATCGGGCGGATCATCGGGCTCGCGGTGGACGGTGGGGCGTCAGCGTTTAATCTGGTTGGTCTGGCTGTTGAAATTCCGCTGTTGCTGCTGGCTGTGTGGTTGTATCGGCGCGAGACCAGTCCGGCGCGCTAGCCTTTGGGCACTTGATTGCATCGGCCGCGCGCCTCCAGTGACACCCAGGCCGCGCGCCATGCCGGAGGCGGATAGTCATCCGGCCAGTATTCGGTCTGCCCGGTGATCTGGCCATTGGCAACCTGGTGAAACGTGATCGCCCGCGCGGCGACTGTGCCATCGGTGATGGATACATCGGTGACCACCTGATCGCCTTCGGCAACGAGATTGTTGATCCGGAACTCCCAGCGTCCATTCGCCGGATAGTGCGTGTTGACACTGGCAAAATTGGCGCGGCCGCGGATCACTTCGCCCGACTGCGGGGCATAGTTTTCAAAATCATCCGACAACCACTTCGCCGCGTTCGCGAAATCGTTGCTTTGCATCGCCAGCCAGAAAGACTGCACGACCTCGGTTGGGCTCAACTTAAAAACCTCCGGCTTTATCGATTGTCATCATAGCCTGCATCCGCCGCCAACGGCGATTGCCTGTAAACTCTGTGCCGACATCACCAATCAACGCAGAATTTATCATGATCAAAGTATGGGGCAGAAAAACATCGTCGAATGTGCAGGTCGTTCTGTGGTGTCTGGCTGAACTGGGCATCGAGTTCGACCGCACAGACGCCGGCATTCACTACGGCGTTGTGAACACGGCTGAGTACCTGTCGATGAATCCCAACGCGACCGTCCCGACCATCATCGATGGCGACAATCCGCCGATGTGGGAGAGCGCCGCGATCAATCGTTACCTGGCACGGCGCTATGCCAGTGCGCCGTTCTGGCCCGATGATCCAATCGATCAGGCCCGCGTGGATCAATGGGCGGAGTGGTCCAAGCTGAATGTCGGGCTGAATTTTTCAGTGCCCATCTTCTGGAAAGTCGTGCGAACACCAAAGGCGCAACAGGATCCGCAGGCCATTGCCAGTGCGGTGGCACGATTAAATCAGATTCTACAGATTGCCGAAGACAGACTGGCTGCACACCAGTATCTCACCGGTGACGACTTCACGCTGGCTGATGTCATGTTCGGGCACTTGCTGTATCGGTTTTATACCATCGATATCGAGCGCGCGAAGCTTGCCGGCCTTGAACGCTACTATCAGGATTTACAATCGCGTCCGGCCTATCGCGAACATGTGATGGTCAACTACGATGAGTTGCGGGCGAAAGACTAGCGAGTATCGGCGGCCACCAACTCGCCGTAGAGCGTTCTGATCCGGCGCGTCATCGATCCGGCGCTGCCACTGCCAATTTGTTTGCCATCGATTGACTCCACCGGCGTCTGTGCGCCGAATGTACCGGTCAGGAAGGCTTCGTCGGCACCGTATGCCTCGTACAGCGAATAGTTTTTCTCGAACACGGGTATATCGTTATCGCGGCACAGATCGATCACTTTCTGTCGCGTGACGCCAGCCATACAGTAGTCGCCGCTCGAGGTCCAGACCTGGCCCTTGCGCACAATAAAGAAGTTGCAGGCGTTGGTGGTATTGACGAAGCCATTGGGATCGAGCATCAATGCTTCATCGGCGCCCGCGGCCTCGGCCTGCAGGCAGGCGATGACGCAATTGAGTTTTGAGTGGGAATTGAATTTGGCATCCTGCGAGTGGGGCAGGCCACGCACTTGTGGCACGCTGGCCAGTCGTATGCCGCGGCCGGATAATCGATCGACCGGCTTCGAGTGCTCCATGATAATGACGATCGTCGGTCCGCTGCGCGACAAACTCGGGTGCTGAAACGGTTTGGCTTTGCGGCCACGTGTGATCATCAGACGGCAGTGCACATCGGTGCGCATATTGTTGGCGTCAGCTGTCTTTTGCAGCGCATCGGCAATGTCTTGCCGCGTCATGCCAATGTCGAGTGATACGGCCTTGCAACTATCGAAAAGCCGATCCATGTGTTCATCAAAAAACGCCCACTTGCCATTGTACAGTCGCATGCCCTCCCACATGCCATCGCCGAGCATGAAGCCCGAATCATAGACAGATACCTTTGCCTCATCGCGGTGAACAATGTCGCCGTTGACGTAAATCAGAATGTCCTGATTGCGAGTGTCTTCGTCGGCATCGTGAGTGGTAACGGTATCCGGGTTGGAACTGCTCATGGGCTCGCCGCTTGTCGTCGCTGGAAGGTGGCGGCAGTCTTATCGATTAGCCATCGATTGTCAATTTTGGACCCGCTGTTGCGCTAATAATTTTTGTCTTGTTTTTTGATGATTTCCTGCCAGTTGCCAGTGGGTTTGCTCAGTTCTATCAGCGGGGTCTGGGTCACTTTATTGTCAAGTTGCCCGCCATCGGTCTGACTCGCTGCCTCTTCGATGGCGTCGCGCAATCGCCTCGATAATTCATCGATTGATTGGTGCCTGGCATCGGTGGACTCGGTTGCGGCCACGACAGTAGCATCAGGTTCGCTTGCTATTTCCGTTTCTGTTTCGATACGTGTCGGTTCAGCGGTAGTCGCGGTGAGGTCGGTGTTGCTTTGGTATCCACCGATGTGAGCGCGGTCGGCTTGCGATTCGATTGCGACTGGCAAGTTCGGTGCAACGTCAGCCGCAATACCGGGTAGCTGTCGACGATCAGCACCTAATGCAACGGTGTCCCCGGACACGGTGTAGGAGGCGGCTGGCGTATCCGATTCGGCTTGTTCTTTCAATGCCTCTGCGGCCGTGTACGGAATGGCTGCACGCGTCAACAGACTGTCCAGCCTTTGTATCTCTTCACTTGAGAGTCGACTGCCGTCCAGTCGTTCGCGACGCGCCAGTAAAGCTTGTGACTCCTGGTTGGCAATTTGTAGAAGTCGCTGGCGAAAGGCGGCTTTTTCAGCATCGAAATTCTCGGAATTCGATAACTCGTCGAAGAGGCGCACCGAATCGCGGTAGTTCTTGCTGGCGTTCTGGACCTGGCGGCGCCAATTGAGCGTTTCGATGAGAAACATGTTCGTGACGATCGCTTTGTCACTCGGGCCCAGGGCGAATGCGGTCATCACCGCTGAATTTTCCTGTTCGATTTTGCTGCAGACAAATTTGAAGTGCATGATCTGCGGTGTCTCGGCAATCGGATTTAGCGATGGGGTCATAGTCGCTACCGCTGCAATCAATTGCTGGCCCGTGAAATCGATATCGAGGTCGGTGGTGTAGGAGGCGTTTGGATCAAACAGATTGGCTGCAAGCGAATCGTTGTGCTGGATACTCAGGATATCGCGCAATTCCGATTGCAAGCGATCTACATTGCGCAACGAATTCGTGTAACTCGCGTTGCTAAGACCATTGATGGGCAGGGACAAAAAAGATGCACCGATCCCCTGCACATGTCGCTTGGGTTTGGCACCGGAGTCTATCTCTACTATTACAACGCCGCGCCCGCGAATTCGGTTCAACAAAATCGACTCGCGACCTTCGGGATTGCGCTCGGCGAGCACGGCTAGCGACTCAAAAACCGCATGCAGTGAATCGAAACCGGAATTGTCGACCACGCCGCCATCCATGAGCCGCAATGTTCGCTGATGCCTTTTGGCGTCTGCGGTTGCGATCAACGGTGGCTGGCTGTCGTCAGAGAACTCGTTGACATTAAAACCAAATGGAAAATTCGACGATAGCCTGACCGCTCGAGCCAGTGACAGATCGATTGGCTCAGCGCTAAAATCGCTGAGGGCCACGGGGTCAAAATCACCGCGGGTCAAGTCAGTGTCCAGTACCGATAGCTCCAGCGCACCAGGCAGAAAACCCGGATCAAGCGGCGGAAATCCGACCGTCACGCGCTGACCGGTGTCAGCATCGCTCGCGTTCAGCAGTAACAGCGGTCGTGTGCGGTCGTATGGGGTCGAGTGCTGGCTGATGTCGTGCCAGTCGAACTGATGATTCCAGAAGTGATACAGGCCGTTGCCACGGCTTGCCGAAGGCGTGATGAAACCGCGCAGCATGGGCGCCATGAAGTCCATCGACATTTCGTCTGCCAGACGGCTGGTAAACGCTGTCCTGACGACGTCGTGGATCGCGTCATCGACAAGTGCGGTGGGTTCGTTCTGCACGCGTTCAACTGCTTCGATCAATTGCTGCATATCGCAATCGGCCTCACGCACGATATCGGTACGCGGATCGCCATCGGATTCGCTGCCGCAGCGCGCAGCCGGATTGAAGTTGTGCGCGTCCTGGCGCATGGCCTGCAGACTATCGAGCGATTCGTGAATCAACTCGGAGCGAGTGGTGTATTTAAGTTCATCGATCGTGGCCCCTGCGTCATAGTTGCTAAAGGCGTAACGTGCGCTGGCCAGACTGCCACCCGAGACACTACTGATCATCGCGATGCGATCCGCCCAGTTACCCGGGTCGGTGTCTTGCTGTTGCGATGGAATCAGTTGCGGTAACCTTGGAAATGGCTCTCGCGCCATCATCTGCAGAATCAATGAGGTAAACAGCGCGGCGCGTGATCCGCCCCCGCTGGCGGCAACCAGCACGATCGGCCCCGGTGGTATCTGATCGATGCGTTGTTCGAGCGCGTCTATCCAACCGGTCGGTGGGCGAACTGCAGCCGAGTCGGGCATTGCGGCGCGTGCGCGCGGCGGCGGTGGCGGATCTGCCACGGTGCTGGCGCCACTGGTCAACACGACCGTCAGCACCAGTGGCAGGAAGACCCAGCGTGCCGGTATGATCGAGTGGGTTTGAATCAGGTCAGCCAGTGCTGCAAAGACGATGCACAGCATGGCAAAGTGAATGATTGAGCTGACGGTATAGAGCCTGAACGACGCCATAGGCACTTCGGCAGCGGCGGTCGCCCAACACAGCTCTACCAGTAAGCCGAGCATCGCAATCCAGCTCAACACGCGTCCTAGGCTTGGCCAGATTGCTGCGAATCCCTGTTTGCGTTCGGCCGAGGCTTGATTCGAATCTCCCCAGCGTCGATAGCCCAGTGCCATCCAGGTGGCGGCAGCGAGCAGCCACAGCCCCACCATCTGTGCGAAACCACCAAAAAGCAGGTAGGGCGTGGTGCTAGAGGCCAGGGTGTAGGCAGACAACAGCCACACTCCGCTCAGCACCAGCAGCAGGCATAAAGCGTAGAACAGCGGCCGTGGCAGCAACGCCGTCAGCTTGCGATTTAAATAGCCGAACCAGCCGATGATAAATCCCGCAGGCAATAGCAGCCAGCCAATACGCAAATCGGGTTTTAGAAACTTGATCGCGCTGGTGATGTACAGATAGCCAAGCAGTACAAGCAGCGCAATATAGGCGACGCCCGACGGGCCGACAACGCTGCGTGGTTGCCAGACGTGGTACACCTGTGGCACGCCGCGCAGTACCCACACCGCAAACAACACAGCCATAATCAAAAAGAAATGTTCGCCGAAGTAGCGTGCGAGCCAGGGCTTTAAATGTTCTCGCAAAGTGCGTTGGGATCCGCTTTCCATAGCCGCATCTGCTCCTGTGTCTGGTATTGTCCACCCAAGGCCGTGGCTGCCTGTGCCTGGTGGCATTTGGCGGCAATACGAAGGGTCTGACTCGCTCAATTGTAGACCCCGGCATCGCATACTACCTGCGGATTATTACCGCCCGGCGCAGATTGCCGGCACAAAGGGATAACTATGTCATCGGAGTCCAGTCGTTATCACACCTCCGGACGAGCGCTCACCGCCACCGATATCGAGGCGCTTGCCCGGGGTGCATGGATTCTGGGGACCGGTGGAGGTGGCGATCCGTATCACAAGCTGCTGAATCTGCGGCTGTTGTATCAGCGCGGCAAACAGGTGCGTCTCATCGATCCAGCGAGCCTTGCCGACGATGCGCTGGTGGCTGTGGTATCGACAATGGGTGCGCCCATAGTTGGACAGGAGCGGCTGACCGATCCGGCGTTTTCGGTGCGCCCACTGCGAATGATGGAAGATTACCTGGGCCGCCAGTTCGATGCGGTGATGGCACTTGAAATTGGCGGCGGCAACGGTCTGCAGCCGATGCTGGTCGCTGCGCTGACCGGCTTGCCGGTGGTCGATGCCGATGCCATGGGGCGAGCCTATCCGGAGGCGCAGATGACATCGGTCGCGGTGGCCGGCCTGCAATGCTATCCGTTCGCCATGGCCGATATTCGCAACAACGAAGTGATCATCCCGGTGGCTGAGTCCTGGCACTGGCTCGAACGGATCAGCCGCAAAGTGTGCACCGAGTTCGGTTCTACCGCGGCCACCTGCAAAGCGCCGCGTTCTGGTGCAGAGATCAAACAGCACACGATCCACTATACCTGTACCCAGGCCATTCAGCTCGGTGAGGCGGTGGCGAGCGCCAGGGATAATCACTTTGACCCCATTGAGGCAGTGCTCTCGACCACCCGTGGCAGGCGTCTGTTTTGCGGTAAGGTGGTCGATGTGCAGCGTCGCACCACAGACGGATTCCTGCGCGGCACGGCAACTATTGAAGGATTCGACGAGCGTGCCGGAGCGCAGTTGACGCTGCATTTTCAAAACGAGTTTGCCGTGGCCATGCTCGACCAGCAAGCCATCGCCATGACCCCCGATCTGCTTTGCTTGCTCGACAGTGTCTCAGGTGAGGGTATTGGCACTGAAGTGTTGAGGTTTGGCCAGCGCGTCTCATTGCTGGTGCTGCCGGCACCGGAGGTTTTTCTAAGTGACGCCGGTCTCGCGGCGGTCGGTCCCCGCGCATTTGGATTCGACTTTGACTTTCGATCGGCTTTTGACAGGAGCGAACAATGAAACGCATCGGTGTCGATGTTGGCGGCACCCACACCGATGCGGTGCTGATGCATGCAGATCAGGTGATCGCAGCGGTTAAGGTGGCGACCACAGCCGATGTCAGCGTTGGGATAAAAAATGCCCTGTCGCAATTACTTGCCGGTGCCGGAGATCACGATGTGCACGCTGTGATGATTGGTACCACGCACTACACCAATGCTGTGGTCGAGCGCCAAAGGCTCAATCGCGCGGCTGCCATCCGAGTGTGTTTACCAGCTTCGGCCAGTCTGCCCCCTTTTTGTGACTGGCCATCGGATCTCGCCAGGCGAGTGAATGGTGGTGTATATCTTGTGCGCGGCGGACACGAATACGACGGCCGCGAAATTGTGCCGATGGATGAACAGGCGATCGCGCGCGCCGCGAGACAATTGCGCAAAGAGAAAGTTGGCGCCGTCGCCATCAGTGCCGTGTTCTCTCCTACCTGCGGCGATGCGGAAACGCGCGCCGCAGATATCGTGCGCAACGAGCATCCCGATGCACAAATCACCTGTTCATCTGATCTTGGCAGAATCGGTCTACTGGAGCGGGAGAACGTGGCGCTGTTGAATGCCGCACTGATCGAGCTTGCCGGCGAGATCACGCAGTCCATGGAATCTGCGATAGCAGACAGTGGCATCGCGGCCGAGCTCTACATGACGCAGAACGATGGCACAATCGTGCGCGCCGACGTTGCGCGTCGGCATCCGGTCTATTCGTTTGCCTCAGGTCCGGTCAACTCTATGCGTGGTGCGGCCTTGTTGGGCGGACTGTCGGATGCGATGGTGTGCGATGTGGGGGGTACGACAACCGATGTCGGCTGTTTGATCAACGGATTTCCGCGCCAGGCCAACAATGTGGTTGAGATCGGTGGCGTGCGCACGCTGTTCCGCATTCCCGATGTGCTCTCGATCGGAATTGGGGGTGGCACTATTATTCAGGCAGGCGAGGCGCTCACCATTGGACCGCAGAGTGTCGGCTATCGGCTAGTGCGACAAGCGTTAGTATTCGGTGGCGACACGCTTACCTGCACAGACGTTGCGGTGGCGGCGGGTCTGGCGGAAATTGGCGACAAATCGCAGGTATCGCACTTGTCTGCACCTGTGGTCGAGTCTGCGATTCGAAGCATTCATGATCAGATGGCTCAATCCGTAGATCGAATGAAAAACAATGCAGCCGAGGTGCCGCTGCTGGCGGTGGGCGGTGGCGCGATGCTGGTGCCGGACACCCTGCCCGGTATCAGTCGCGTGCATCGGGTGCGACACGATGGTGTGGCCAATGCGGTGGGTGCTGCAATTGCGCAGATCTCGGGCGAGACCGATCGCATCTATCGCGATACCGAACGCGACGACGCATTGGCACACGCTCGCGAGCTGGCGATTTCAAACGCTGTGGCGGGTGGCGCGGTTGCCGACAGCATCGAGGTGATCGAGAGCGAGGATTTTCCGCTGAGCTATCTGCCGGGCAACGCTTTACGGGTCAGGGTGCGGGTGGTGGGTGAGGCCGCCCTCAAGACATCTGCGCTAGCCCGGAGTGTTCATTGATGGGCAAGCGAGAAATTGTCAATTTCATGAATCGTTCGGGCTAAGATTCCGCGTTGCGCGTACCTGGCAATCTGTTGATGTGTTACCGCGCAGGCACCGGATGGTCACTTGTCGCTCGCATCTGTATCGAGTGCCGGGTCGAAAGTGCGATCTCGGGTCAGTGCCGCCATGCTGGCACTTTTTCTTTGTTCGGCTGATTCCTTACCGGTCGCGCGCTTGGCGCTGATGCTTTTTTCGAATACGTCGAACTCATCTGCCGGGTTGTGCAGCGGCTTGTCAGCCAGGCTTGTGGCCACTGGCGGCTTACCGGTCGCAACGGTTGGTTCGTCTGCGTCCACGGCCGCGAGCGGGGCGGCATTCATGGCGGTGGCCGTATCGTCTGCATCCACAGCCGCGAGCGGGGCGGCGTTCATGGCGGTGGCCGTATCGTCTGCAGCGGCTGGCGGCGAATCGGCAAACGCGTGCGAATCAGTATTGACGCGAGTGGCCTCATCGTCATCCATTGCCAACGCAGAGGCAGCCGTCTCCGGGTTGATCATCGTCGCCGCATCGTGTGTGGTGACGGTCGCAGCGGCCGATTGTGCCTCAGGGTGCGGTGATGCGGCTGCGGCGGGCCTTTTGACCTGCGTCGTTTCTCCGGATTTGCGGATATCAGAGTAGGCGGCCTGTCGCTCGGCTGTCGAGCGTGCGGGTGCGGCACTCGCAGCACCGCCGCGTCGCCGGGCAAACAGCCAACCTGCCACACCCAGCAACACAGCGAGGATGCCGGCACCAGCCGCGATCCACAGGCTGTTGCCGCTATCACCTTCAGCCGGCACAGCGGTGATCGAAATGGCCGGCGCGGTGCTGCTTGTGGCTAAATCCGTATTCGTCATGGTGTCTGGATTATCTGTTGCGGCGTTTTGTTGCGCCACGAGCTCTTCAGCGCGAGGCTTTTCTTCCGCTGCAAGTTGTTCCGCGCGGGCTGTTTCCTCCGCAGCCTGTTGTTGTTCTGCTGCCAGTTGCTCGGCACGGGCTTTTTCTTCGGCGGCCTGTTGCTCTGCTG
>CAZYDV010000089.1:0-19277 GCA_964646405.1 uncultured Granulosicoccaceae bacterium
TGGTGGAGTTGCTCACCCCCATCGCGACGACGGCCTATCAGACGCTGTATGAAATCCTGCATGCCAAAACCGGCAAAGTGCCATTAAATGGCTGCCACGCCTGGGCCGATGATGGCATCGTGGTCAAAGAACACCACCCGCAGTTCTATCGCAATCCGGCGAGTGATTCAGCGTCGAGTTGATACAGCACGAGATTGGCCCCCCCCCAATCTCATCACAATGGACCGGATCAAACAGCCGGTCCAGGATATCCCCGCAATGATTGTGGAATAATCGCCGCGCCGCGCTAGTGGGCGATTGCCCGATCAGGCGAAGTGCGCTTGAGTGGCGGGTGCAAACACCACCGCGCGTCGCCCCTGCAGTGTGGCGGCCAGCGTCACGATATCGGTCTGGTCAGTCAGTGCTGATACCGACTGCTGAGCCCATAAATAATCGCCGGTTTCACCGTGGGTCAGATCGGTGAAATCAAACCGCGCCGACACCGAATGACCGGCTGGCACCACGCGCCCGTTCAACAACGACGCGGCAAACGCATCGTTTAACGAGAGCCACTTGTCATTGAAAAAGATCGTACCGGGCAGGAAGTCATCGATCACGATACTGCGATCAGTCCGGTTGGTGACGAGCACGGTGTCCTCCGGCATTGAACCGGTATCGATAATCATCACTTCGAGGTCCGCGCGCAGGGGTGACACACGCGTCTGCTCGGTGGCCGCTGCGTGGGCCGCAGTAAAAAGCGACGCCGCAGAACCGCTTGCCACCAACATGCCCGACCCGCCAATCAGTTTCAGGGTGTTCCGTTTTTGCTTGTCAATCATAGACTTGCCTCCAATAATCATCTCAAGCCTACCGCTTCAAACACCGCACAGCGCAATGTCGATACAGTATTTAACGTTCAACGTTAACTGCGCCAGTTGAGCAAACGCGACTCGACCATGCCCAAAACCACGCTGACTATCACGCCCAGTAACGATAAAATCGCCACACCGGCAAACAGGCGCTCCAGATCGTAGAGCGAGCCTGCCTCGAGAATGTAGGCGCCAATGCCGTATTCGGCACCGAGCATCTCGGCGGCGACCAGCAGAATAATCGCAATCGCCAGGCTGATTCTAAGCCCGGACAATATCCCGGGCATCGCACCCGGCAATACGATCTTGCGCACGATCGACTGCCAGCTCAGGCCAAAGCTCTGCCCCATTCTGATCAGTGTGCGATCCACGTTGTCAACCGCGCCATAAGTGGCAACCACGGTTGGGGTGAAAGTGCCAAGCGCGATTAACGCGTACTTCGATCCCTCGTCAATGCCAAACCAGATCACGAACAGCGGCAGCAATGCGATTTTCGGGATGGGAAACAGGGCGGCCAGCAGGGGTACCAGACCGGCGCGCACATAGGAAAACAAACCGATCATGATGCCAATCACAATGCCGACACTTGCGCCCATCGCCGCCCCCACCGCCAGCCGGGTCAGAGACGGCAACAGGTGTTTCCACAATAGACCACTGGACCACAACTGGCCAAAAGTTGCCAGCACGTCGCTTGGGCGGGGCAGCGTTAGCGGCGTGATAAAGCCACTGCGCGTACCCCATTCCAGCAAGCCGATCAGCACCACAAACGTCAGCGGGCCGATCCAGCGAATCCTACACGGCGAGAAGCCGCCGCCACGATAATCTACCGCCTTGCGCGGGGTGGAATCAGTCACCGACGAGCTCCTGATCGGCGGCGATAGCCTCGGCGCGCATTAAGTCCCACAGATGGCGCTGTTGCACTTCAAGATCGACATCGCCAAAGCGTCTCTCCGGCAGCGGTTTGTCGATTGTCACTACCTCGCGAATACGACCGGGGCGACGCGACAGCACGACAATGGCGTGGCCCAACCGCACCGCCTCCTGCAGATTGTGTGTCACATAAACGGCGGTAAAGGGTTGTCGACTCCAAAGACCGATTAAATCATCCATCAACAATTCGCGGGTCTGACTGTCGAGCGCAGAGAGTGGTTCGTCGAGCAACATAACGGCGGGATTGACGGCCAGCGCACGGGCAATCGCCACCCGTTGTTTCATTCCGCCAGACAATTGCCTGGGCAGGGCGCCGCGAAATTCGCTTAGGCGGGTTCGCGCCAGAACATCGTCGATAATCGATCGTGCCTGAGCACCGCGGATGCGGTGATCTTCCAGCACCAGTGAAATATTGCCCTCAACTGTGCGCCACGGCAGCAGGGCAAAATCCTGAAATACGTAGGTCAACGGGTTGATGCTGTCAGCAGGTGGCTGGCCAATCTGCACGACCTTGCCGCCGGTCGGGCGCTCCAGGCCACCGATAAAACGCAACAGAGTGGATTTGCCACAACCGGAAGGGCCGACGATACAGACTATTTGTCCTGCCGGAATCTCGAGCGTGATGTCATCGAGTACCGCCACGCCATCATAGGCGTGGCTGATCGAATCCAGATACAGCTTCAACGATCAACACCGGGCGCGACAGCGCTTGCGTTGTCCCAGGTGTGCATTCGGGTCAAATCGTTTTAACGTAGCTGGTATCGACTAGCGTATCGAAGGTGATGCTGTCCTTGACGAGCTTTTCGGCCTGAAACCAGGCCAACTGATCTTTTATCGATTCGGCATTCATTGCCGCACCGGCGTTTATCCGCATCGCACCATTGACAATACTGGTGCGCGCTTTCTCGTAGGGGCGATCGGTGTAGACATACTTGTGAATCAACCTGACCATGTCCTCTGCAGCATCGTCACCGGCGGTTTTGTCGACCAGCGCCGCGTTGAAATCGTCTGCCCCCTTCGAGAACGCCTGCAAAAAGGCTTCAGTCCTGGCGCGCTCGTTCGCCGCACTGGCAGCTGACGTAAAAACGGTGGTAACCTGATAGTTGGGGAGATAGTCTGCCACATCGCCAATGATGTGCACTGCGCCAGATTTTGCCAGTGGCTTTGCAATGTGCGGCACGATCGACCAGGCATCAACCTGGCCCGATTTCATCGCACCAATGATCGCACCGACCTTCTGCAACGGCTTGAACGACACCTCGACCCCTTCGGCCGCGGCGATCTTCGATCCCATATAGTGAAACGAAGAGCCCGACTGCGTGACCGCATACTTTCGTCCACCGAGCTGCGCAGGTGTTGTGAGGCCGGCCTGAAACGCTGCATCGGAGGCGAGTATTTTCTGGCCATCAATGCCGCTCTCTTCGGAAAGAGCGCCCCCAATCACTTTGGTGGCACCTTTTTCGGCAAGCGAGATCAGCCCGCCCGAAATCGCAGTGACAGCGTAGTCAGCATCGCCTGAGGCGATTGCAACCGCCATCGGCTGAGCCGCCTGAAAGAACTTGAATTCGACATCGAGTCCGGCATCGGCAAAATAACCGCGCTCAAATGCGACAAAGCTTGCGGCATGGCTGGTAAAGCGCAATGCGCCAACCGTTACTTTGGAGTTGGCATAGGCAGGTGCACTGGCGAGCGGTAGTACGGCAGTAGCGCCCAGCAGTTTCAACAATTGACGACGATCAAGATGTGACATTGGATTCCTCAGCGGTGGTTTTGTCGGCATGGAGCCGGTTTCTACGGCGGCAGGTCGCCCTGAATTTCTGCTTTCAGGGCCACCAATGCGTCCTGTGTGTTATGCGCCAGAACCGCATCGTGCAATTGCTGTTGATGCGCTTCCAGGGTATTGAAGTCGATAGTCCCCTCTCGCAGTCTGGCCAGCCGAAAGCGGCGCGACTGGTCGTATAGCGTGTGCTGCATTGTCATCAGCCGGTTCGAGTTGCAGCCACTAATCAGTGCTAAATGAAATTGCCGACCGGCATCGTCCCAGGCCAGTGCATGCTGCTCGGCCGATAGCTGTACGTCTGCCTGCACGCGTCGCAACGCGTGATGCGCGGCCATTACACGCCCCTCCCAATCGAGCGACGGCTTGATCATCGACCAGCGCAACCCCAGACACTCAATCTCGACGCGCAAGCGCGTGATGTCAATCAGATCCTGTTCGGTCGCCGAGGAGACCCGAAAGCCACGCTGTGCCGTCGCCTCGACCAGCCCCTCCGCAGACAACAGCGTCAAGGCCTCGCGTACCGAATGCCCCGAGCCGCCATAGCGCGCGCGCAACGACTCGATCTTGAGCTTCTGGTCCGGCGGCAATTCGCCAAAGGCAATGTCGCGTCGCAGGGCGCTTGCGATCAGCCCGACGACGGTGGCGCTTTCATCATTTGGTTTGCCGAATAACAAGCTGCCTGCACTTTATGGAGCGAAATAGATAATATTGAAGATTATTCACAATCTACCCTATTACGTCTACAGCCTCAAGGCGGAGACTGTCAGTGATGGCGCAGGCTGTCCGGTACGCGATCGCGACAACTGGTGTGAACCCGTCTCATTTGCCGAATGCTGCGGCACGTCCGTGTCGAGCGATTCAATCGACGGGGCGGATGCACTCATCGCCTTCGTTGCTCGACTTGTTGACGTAGTCGCTCACACGCGTGAACACCAGCGCATCATTGCCCGCCGGCTGCATCAGTTCATCGAGTGATTCACGGTCGTTCTCTTGAATCCAGGCCATCGCCGCATTATGGGAGCCCAGGATCACCGGCATGCGATCGTGCACCTGACTCATCGCTTCGTTGGCGCGTGTGGTGATGATGGACACTTCAAAGGATTCGTCGTCGTTTTTCGGTTTGCGATAAATACCGGCAAAGAACATCGCATCCGCGTTGGCCGGCGTGATGTGATACGCCGCGACGAGCTTTTTATTTTCACGCTTCCATTCGTAAAACCCGTTGACCGGAATCAGCACGCGCTGCTCGGGAATCAAATAGCGCCACAGATAAGATGACCAGACTTTGTCATCACGCGAATTGGTCACACGGCGAGTAATAGGTTGGCCCTTCTTGCCTTTGGTGGTCATGCTCACGCCCCAGCTCATGGTGGTCAGCACGGGCTCATCATCCATCATCACGACATCGAGTGTTTGAGTCGGGGCAACGTTAAACCGCGGCCGGGTGCCGGGTGTGGTGGTGATTCCAAGAATCTCCAGCAATGACTGCACGCCCTCGTGGTCCGATATGTTCATTCGACCGCACATAAGCTGTTACCCTCCGCGCTTTGAGTAGCACCCGATTATACCGTGCCGGTTTTTTCACACGCGCTGACTTAGATACAACCGGCACGCGCTCGATCCATTCAACGGCCAGCTCACATGTTGGAATTCGATTTTGTGGTCATTGGCGCGGGCTCAGCAGGTTGCGCTGTGTCGGCGGGACTGGCGAACGCCGACATTGGCAGCGTCGGGGTGCTTGAAGCAGGCCCCGGTGACCACGTGCCGCAGGTGAAAATTCCGTTCGGGCTGCTGTACACCATGGGCAGCTCGCGAGACTGGCGATTTCGCTCCACGCCGCAGGCGCAAGCGGGCAATCGACAAATCAATGTCAATCGTGGCCGTATGATCGGCGGGTCAAGCTCGATCAATTCAATGGTCTGGTTTCGCGGTCGCACCGACGATTTCGATAACTGGGCGCAACCGGGCTGGTACTGGCGCGATGTCGAGAGAGATTTTCAGGAAGTCGAATCCCTGATCAAGCCACAAAGGCTCGTCGATCCACATCCGTTGTCCGAGGCGTTTGGCACCGTGTTTAAGGCCAACCAGCCCACTCCCCCCACGCCGGAACGCGAGAGTGCAGGCGTGTTTTTCACCAATACCCGCAACGCACGTCGCTGGTCAGCCGCCGATGCCTTTTTGCGCCCGACATTAAAAACCGGCCGCTTGCACGTTTTGCGCAATGCGAATGTCGATCGGATCGAATGGCAGGAAGGCAGCGCCCGACGAATACGGCTTATCGATGGGCGCGTGATTATGGCACGTCGGGGCATTGTGTTAAGCGCCGGCTCTATTGGCTCACCTTCGATTCTGATGCGCTCGGGCGTGGGCCCCGGAGCTATACTGTCGGCACTGGGCATTGCCGTCGAATTCGATTCGCCCGGCGTCGGGCGCAACCTGCACGATCACCCGTCAGTTGGCGTACATCATCAGGGGATCAATTCAGGCTATGGGCTGGTGGCCAGTCAGGCCCTGCAATGGCTGTGGTCACCCGCCCGATGGCTACTGCAACGGCGCGGCAGGCTGGCGTCGAATTTCGTCGAGGCCGGGGCGTTCTTTCGCGCCGCACTAACAGACGCTACAAACAATAATAAGCCAGACTGTCAGATCCATTTCATGCCCTACATGATGGGATACAAGGGTCGACAGATCACTTATGGCGCTGGCTATTTTGCCGATGTTTGTCTCTGCAGACCCCGCTCCAGAGGATCGCTGACCCTGTCTGGCACCGATCCGCGCGCCGCCCCCCATATTGATCTGGGTTTGCTCAACGATTCGCGCGACCTGGATCTGCTGGTGGCCGGTTTCAAACGATTGCGAGAGTTACTCGCTATGGCACCTTTCGAATCAATGCGAGCGCCCGAGGTATACCCTGCCGGTTTGGCGAGCACCAACGATGAAATTGTTGAACATATCCGCCATCGCGTGGCGACCGCCTATCACCCGGTCGGCACGCTCGCAATGGGCCAGCAGAACACCCCGGTGACCCACGAACTGCAGGTTCGTGGTGTCGACAATCTCTGGGTCGCCGATGCGTCTGTTATGCCCCGTATCACTTCGGCCAATACCAACGCACCGAGCATGATGATTGGCCTCAAGGCGGCCAAACTGATATCCCGCGCGGCAAAAACAACAGCCTGACGTGAAAACCGGCTGAGTTGGTGGCGATTCCGAGGGTGACTGGCTTGTTTTTTGTTGCCTTGGGTACATTTTTGTATAAAATAAAACAATAGCCACACCACTGGACCCCTCATGGAACAAGCGCACGATAACCCCGATGCAGGACCGGTACTCGCCAAAGCGGCATTGCGGGCGTCTAAATCGCTTGGCATGACACAGCAGGATCTCGCCGAGACCATTGGGCGCCATCGAAGCAAACTGGCCAGGGGTATCGATCCGAATTCCAAAGAGGGCGAGTTGGCGATGATGGTGGTGCGCTGCTACCGTGCGCTCTACGCGCTGCTGGATGGCAATGCCGAGCACATCGTGCACTGGATGAGAACCGAAAACCGCGGTACCGGCGGCGTTCCGGCTGTGCAAATCAAGCAGATCAGCGGCCTGTACCGAGTGCAGACTTACCTGGACGCGATGCGCGCACGAATATGAGCGGCCTGTGGTCAGCCGTCGACGGCCCGACACATATCCGGCCAATCGACGGCACGTTGTACCGCGTGGTGGAAAGTCAGGCTCAGGTGGCGACCAGCAAACTGTGCGATGACCTCGATGAGGCCGACTTACTCGAATCACTGCTCGACACGCGATCCAAACCGCCGTTGCCACACGGCACCGAGCACCTGCACTACCTGCTGGCCACCCCGTGGCGTTATCCGCCGTTGCTGTACGGCTCCCGGTTTGGATCCGTGCTCGAACGCAGCCTGTTCTATGGTTCACTCGAAGTTGAAACCTGCCTTTGTGAATCGGCTTACTACCGACTGCTGTTTCTGTCCGATATGGCCGAACCGCCGACTTC
This sequence comes from uncultured Granulosicoccaceae bacterium, assembly GCA_964646405.1. GTDB lineage: Bacteria > Pseudomonadota > Gammaproteobacteria > Granulosicoccales > Granulosicoccaceae > CAKZSB01. The sequence goes on from CAZYDV010000089.1 coordinate 7,568, forward strand.
CATCGGCTCACAACACACGGTATTTTGCGCCCGCTACCGCACCACCCAAGGTGTGCAACTGCAACTGCCACCGTTTGATACGTACCGCCAAACACTCACCGACAAATCCAGCTACGGCCCATGCCAGACACTGGGGAACGACATGCGCAACAGCGAGGTTGAAGGTTTTGAGTATTACTCGGCAAGACGCGAATCCGGAACCAATGTGGCACTTTTTGATCCAGCCGCACTGGTCAACGACAAACCATTCGATCTAACACAATGGCTGTGTCGCACACAGTCTGGAGGCGTGACGTTCATTCAGAACGGCAGGCCAAGACTGCTGTTTTCATTTGCCAGTGAGCAGTTCAGCGTCAATGGCAGCTTGCCGCGCCCTGCCTGACCCTGCCGGCAGTGCAGTCAACCAACGCCAATCCCATTGTCGACATGCCAGGCAAATGCATTAACAAAACGGGGTGGCGCGAGTAATGAGACTTAGCGCAGCCGAATGCCGGTTTCGCGATCAAACAGATGGCACACGCCAGCCGACACCATGGCACTGACCGGATCGCCAATTTCGGCCGTGTAGTCTTTATCTGCCTTAATGGCGACAATCGCACCACCCGCGCGCAGGGTGACCATCGAGGCCTCACCAAGTAATTCCATCGAGTAGACGGGCGCGCTAATTTGCGCGGCCTGATCGATCAGGCTGGCATCTTCCGCCCGGAAACCCAACGTCACCGGCCCGGAATGCTCGCGCGTGAGACCATCAATCTGCACCTTGTCGGCCGTGAACGTGCCATCGCGCAACTCACCCTGCATTAAATTCATCGCAGGCGTTCCCATGAATCCTGCGACAAAAGTATTAGCCGGGTTATCGTAGATATCGCGGGGCGTCCCCACCTGCTGGATCAATCCCTGGTTCATCACGACGACGCGATCGGCCAGTGTCATCGCCTCGATTTGATCGTGGGTCACGTAAATCATGGTGGTTTGCAATTCGTGCTGCAGGTTCTTGATTTGCGCACGGGTGGATACCCGCAACTTCGCGTCCAGATTTGACAGTGGCTCATCCATCAGGAATACCGTCGGCTCGCGCACGATGGCTCTGGCCAGCGCCACTCGCTGGCGTTGGCCGCCCGATAAGGCAGCCGGTCGCCGATGGACAAAGTCCTGCAACTCGACCATATCGACTGCACGCTGTACACGCTCATCGTGCATGGCAGGGTCGACCTTGCGAATTTTTAGCGGAAAACGGATGTTCTCCCAGACGGTCATGTTCGGATACAAACCATAGGACTGAAACACCATCGCAACATCCCGATCTTTGGGCTCGAGTTTGTTGACCACGCGATCGCCGATTGTGATCTCTCCTTCGGTCACATCTTCGAGACCCGCAATCATGCGCATGGTGGTGGTTTTGCCACACCCGGAAGGACCGAGCAGCACCAGAAATTCCCGATCGGCGATATCGAGGTTAAAGTCCTTAACCCCGACAAACGACCCCCATCGCTTGTTGACGTTGTTGAGCGTTATTCCAGCCATTGTCGTTATCCTTTTACCGCACCGGCAGTCAGGCCGCTCACGATCTGGCGCTGAAAGAACATCACTAGAACAAAAAGCGGCGCGGTCACCGAGACCACTGACGCGACAGCAAACATCACATTGCCTTTGGTTTGCGTGGTACCGAGAAAGCTTGCGATTTTTGGCACCATGGTCTGATTCTCCTTCGACAAAATCAGCGCGGTGACGGCAAAATCGTTATAAGCGAGTAACAAAGAAAACAAACCGGTGGTGATGACACCCGGCCACATGACCGGAATAATCACATGGCGAAACGCCTGAAAGTGCGTACAACCATCGACCATGGCACTTTCATCGAGGTCCTTGGGAATATTGCGAAAGAATGATGTCAGCATCCACAACGTAAACGGTTGATTGATTGCCACCAGCACGATTATCGCAGTGGGCAGGTGGCCCCACAAATTCCACTGATAAAACGGCAACAGGTAACCCGAAACCAGCGTGATCGGAGGCATGGCCCGAAAGATCAGCGCGATGATTAACAACCAGAACGCGTAGTTGTAACTCGATCGCGACAGTGCGTAGCCTGCCAGCGTACCGAATGTCAGTGAAATAGCGACAACAAAGAACACCACCAGAAAAGTGTTGAGAGCGGCGCGCCAGAACTCCTCTTTGATCCATGCCCCATAGTAGCCATCGCCGGTAAAATCACCACCGGTTTCGATTGGCGTGAGATGACCAAAAATAGCCCAGGTCCAGTCCGCCTTGGAAAAAAAATCGCCCTCCACCTTGAACGATCCCCAGAAAGTCCAGAAGAACGGGAACGCCGCAAGGAACAGCCACAGCAATAAAAACGACCAGGCGGTGATTTTAAGCAGTGGCGATTGCCGGGTTGCCGTGCTCATCATTAGCGCCTCCCGAAGTCGCGCCATGTGCGAATCAGCACCGGCGTTAGCAGAATGGCGACGCCGATGATCGTCAGCACCGAGGTTGCAGCAGCAGACGACAACAGTCGCGTCTCCCCGCCCAGGTCATCGTAGATAAAATACGACAGCGACGTGGCGTGCGCTGAGGCATTAAAACTCACAATCGGCTCGAACACCCTGAAATTGTCCATCAGTTGTATCAACGCGATGAATGTCGTCAGTGGCAGCAGATGGGGAAGAATGACGTAGCGAATCTGCTGCCAGCGGCTGGCGCCGTCGATCATGGCCGATTCGAGCGTATCTTTCGGCACGGTCTGCAGGCCGGCGTAATAGACCACAAACGCAAAGGGCGCCGAGTGCCACACGCCATAGACAATCAGCATCACCCAGGTGAGCGGCGTCGACGCTTTCATCGAGAGATTGGGGTCACCCACCAGAGCCTGCAGCGCCGCACCCACAATGCCGCGCGCATCAAGCATCCAGAACAAGATCAGCGAGCCAATCAACGGCGTGATGATCATTGGCAACAGCGACAGGAATATGGTTGGGCCGCGCAACAGGCGCGGAATACTGTTCACCGCCACCGCGATCATGAACCCCAGAATTAAAACCGCCGGTGTGACCACAAAGGTAAACGTCAGCGTAAACGCCAGCGCCCGGTAAAACGGCAGGTTCATGATGTCGGACAGGAAACCACCAATACTTTCTGCGTTCTGCCAGGCCAGAGAGATTTCGCTGGTCGCCAGATGATTGCGATTGACGTAGATATCGGTACCGACAAAACGCCCCAGCGGTTCCGCCTCGCGCAATGCGCTGGTGGCGTCCTGATCGATCATGGTGGATTTGGTACAACCAAACACACCGCAACTCTCGACTTCGACAATCACCTGTTTGTGCGGTGCATACATCGACTGGGTGATAACCGATGCGATCGGCAGGGCGATGAACAGCAGCATCGCAAGCGATGTAGGCAGTACAAACCAGAAGAAGGTCTTGTGTTTCATTTAGCCGACAGTAACGAAAAAACCTCCGTCGCCAAGGCCATTGCAGACCTTGCCGACGGAGGTTTTTTGGATGGCGGGTTTATCCGTTTGGGTTAGTTGAGAAAGCCTTTCTCGGTTGCAGCAGCGACGTAGGCAGCCTCGACATCGGCGAGCGTCTTGGCGGCATCTTCCTTGCCGTTCATGAAGTCGGCCAGCTCATTGCCCAGCGCGGTGTGCATCAGACCGTGATACGGCAGCATGGGATAGGCGGTGGCGCCAGAACCGATGGCATCAAATACGCCCTGATTGACTGCTGCCGGGGTGTAGCCATCAATCATCCACACCGCCTGGCCCATGGTTTCATCGTTGAGTATCGATGAGCTGATGCCGTTTTTCATCGCGAGAAAGGTCGCCTCGGCATCGGCATCGGATACGTTCTTTGCGACGGTCCAGCCATCCCACCACAGAGTGGTCGCCGGCTTGTCTCCGCCGCCCACGGTCATGGGGCCACCGACCTCAATGTTGGACGCAATTTCCGGCGGCGCGCCTTCGTCGTCCTGCAGACGTCCGATGCGCGAACCCCACATGTTCATCAGAATCACGTTCCCTGCTTCCATCTCCGCACCGGTGGCGTTGGAATCGTGGGTCAGGAAATCGGGATTCATGTAAGCGCTGAGCGCTTTCATCATTTCGAGCGCGGCGACGCCCTGATCGTTGTTGATTGCAGGCTCTGCCGTACCTTCTTTATAGAATGCCCCACCGTGCCCCAGGTACATGTTCACGAATTCCTGCGCGAGATTCCAGCCCGCTTTGTAGGCACCACCGATCGGGAACTCTGATTTGCCGGCCGCACGGATTTTTTCTGCCGCATCCAGCATGGCCTCGTAGGTGGCGGGCGGCTCGATACCGAGCTCTGCCAGTACATCCTTGCGGTAGGTCAGGTGCTGTGCGTTGGCCATAAACGCGACTGCCATGACTTTGCCGTTGATAGTGATCAACTGATTCTTCGGGATGTCCTGGCCGTGTTTGGCGACGAGATCGTCGAGCGGTTGGATCACGTCCTCGTTCATCAGCGCGACGATCGATGAATTGGCGATGATCGCAGAGGTGTATTCAGCCGGGTCACCCTGCATACCGGCGACATTGATCTTTTGGTGATCAGCCGTGAGGTTGGCTTTGACTTCAACGCCGTCGCCGGCGCAGGCCTGGGCGCCTTTGGCGACCGTCTGGATGGCCGGAAATTCGTTGCCGACAATACTGACCCGTCCTTCGGAAATGCCACAGGCGGCATAAGCAGTGGCACTGCCGGCTACCATAAGGGCGCCGACTATTGCGCTTTTCAGAGTGGTATTCATTGTCCCGATCCTGTTGATTTGCAAAAAGACTGACAAACTTTGCATACGAATGCAACAGAATTTTTCACAGCGATTGCACAATCAGCAAGGCGGTTCAGCATGGGCCCGGTGCGACCCACAGCAGTGACCCGGATTCAATACATACAGTCCATTGCCGGCTGTCGCACAATGCGCACTGCAATGGCCGAAAAGCCCCAGAAAATTGATCGAGTTGGAGGAGGTTAAAGTGGACAATTCGGTGCGGCCGAATCTTTCGAGGTCACGTCGTTATCAGACAAGAGGCCGAAACGGCTGCCATCGCGACGAACGCCGCATTGAGTGCCAGATGGCGTCGTGCTGCCATTCAGGCGACTTTCTTCTCATCGACCTTGCTGTATATCTCCATTATTGCGCAGCCCTCATCGTAGGCAGGTTGTTTGCGCACACCCCAGCGCAGCTTTCGTATCAGCCGTTTGTCGATGCCAGTCTGGCGAGCGACGTCATCTTCAGAGACTCCGCGCTGCGCCAGTTCATCGAGGATGCGTGCGAAGTCCGTCTTCTGCCTGTTCACCGAGTATCACCCTTTGTAACGGTTCCCGGCATCGACGCAAGATCGAGACTCAAACCGCCTGGCCATCCGCGTCACAGCGCACAAAAGGGCAAGCCGCTTGTTCAGGCTAACTGTGACCGATGCGACGTTGCCGACCTATTGCGATAATCGCGTCACACAGTGATCGGGCACACACGCGCCGGCACGACGGCGACACCGGCTCACATGCTCTGTCAACTGAACGCGACCTGCAGCGGAACCATCGCGCCTTGCGCGAGTCTCAGGTAGTGCAGTTGAAGACAATCTCTCAAGCATCTACGACGGGGCAATCTCCATGAGCCAACACAAAGTAACTTTTCATAAAACAGTTTCTCGCCGAGACCTGCTGAAGCTCTGTGGCGCGATTACCGTGTCCGGTCTGGCGGCAAACCGCGCATTCGCCGATGGCCACAACAAGGTCCCGGTCGACGATCCGCAAGCCGTGCAGCTCGGTTACGTCGAAGACGCCACCACTTCAAGCCACGACAAGTACGCCGACGGCAAGTCGTGCGCGAACTGCCTGTTGTACGCGGGTAAAGAAGGTAAAGACTTCGGCCCCTGCCCGATTTTCGCCAACCGCGAAGTAGCCGCGGCTGGCTGGTGTAGCGCACATACGGCAAAACCCTAGCCCCACCCCCCCAACCCCTCGATTGGCCGACTCAGGAATGAGTCGGCCCTTTCTGATATCTCGCGACCACCCGACTGTCGATCTGAAGCGCTGAACAGCCTGCGATGCTGACAGCGCCTGCATTGGCTACAGCTTACAAGCCAGTCAGAACAACCGGACACCATCAACCGGCAGAGGAATCGCTGCGCGCATCTGATATCGTATTGTCGTTATGACAGATGACGATTTTCCCGACGATATTATTCGCGATACGCCGGATCCTGCCGACTACGATTTCGATCTGTATCGCACGCTGCAAAGCGTGGTCTCGGTGCGAACGCGGATTCCCGAAGACGCAATGACTGCCTCGGTTCTGGGAACCGAGCGGGCGGGACATGGCGTCATCATCAATGACCAGGGCCTGATACTAACGATCGGCTACGTCGTCACCGAGGCTGATTCAGTCTGGCTGGTCGATCACGCGGGCACGACCCTGCCCGGGCATGTGGTCGCCTACGATCAGGAGAGCGGCTTCGGTCTGGTGCAGGCACTGGGCAAGATGCCTCTGCCGGCAATCCCTATAGGTCGCTCGGCGTCTGTTGCGGTCGGACAATCCATGCTGCTGGCCGGCAGCGGCGGCATCAGCGAGACGTTGAAAGTACACATTGCGGCGGTGAACGAGTTTGCCGGCTACTGGGAGTATCTGCTCGACGCGGCCATTTTCACCACGCCAGCGCATCCATCCTGGGGCGGCGCGGCACTGATTGGCGAGGACGGCCATCTGTACGGCATAGGCTCGCTGATCCTGCAAACCGTGAACAGCAGAAACGACGAGCAGTCAGCCAATATGATTGTGCCGATCGATTTGCTGGAACCGATAATGGACGACCTGCTGATGTATGGCGCGAGAAACCAGCCGGCACGCCCATGGCTGGGCTGGTTTGTTCACGATACCCGCGATGGCCCGGTTGTCGCCGGCGTGTCAGACGATAGCCCGGCCGACACTGCCGGCCTGCTCAGTGGCGATCTGATTATTGAAATCAACGGCGAGGCGGTAGATGATCTGCCCGCCCTGTATCGTAAGGTGTGGAACACGGGGCCGGCTGGTGTCGACGTCGAAGTTCTTTTCGAGCGCGACGGTCAGCAACTGTCGACCCACCTGGCCAGTATCGATCGCAATTCGAGGCTCAAGAGCGCGAGCCTGCACTAGCCCGACGCCACGCGCCATGCACGAAATCAACTCACAGGGTTTACTTCTATGAATAAAGCAACCGGTGGCTGCCTGTGCGGCAGCATCCGCTACGAAGTCACCGCCACTACCAACGACATCATCATCTGTCACTGCACGTCTTGCCAGAAGGCCAGCGGCGCCGGCGCCAGTACCAACATCGCCCTACTGGCCAAAGATCTGGTGTTCACTGCCGGCCAGCCGAAAATTTATGTCGACACCGCAGCCAGCGGCACGAAACTCAATCGCGCGTTCTGTGCCGATTGCGGATCCTCGATCTATTCCATGCGCCAGAACATGATGGATAGACTGGTGCTGAAAGCGGGCTCACTGGATGACTCCGATCACGCTCGGGTAGTGATGCATATCTGGACCCAGAGCCGGCGCCCGTGGTCCTACCTGGATGAGTCGATCACCGCCCACCAGGGCAATCCGCCTGGCCTGAGTCAACTCTTTACACTGGCGCAGGCGGACTCCGCCCTGCCCCCATGCGCAACCGCGAGCCCATCCGTCGTACCGTCAAACACCCGTCGCAATGACGAGCACAGTCATCACTGGCACTGGCACCGCTGGGCCGAATTCTGCTCATTAGCGGCTTAAGACTTGATCCTGGCAGTCGTTTACTAAAGAAGTACGGAAAGGATTTCCGTCACACGCGCTTGCGCGTGCCAATCCGATTGCATAATTTTTCACGGACAGAACATTATGCCCAGCTTTGATAAAACCCCGCTGAAGATCAAGCTGTTGTGTTTGATCATCGTACCCATTCTCGGTCTGATCTGGTTTTCGGGTAATAATGCACTGACGATGAATTCGCAACGCCACGCTAACATGCAGGTGCTGGAACTTGTCGATCTGTCGATCAAATCGAGCCTGCTGACCCACGAGCTGCAAAAAGAGCGCGGCATGTCGGCCGGCTTTTTAAGCAGCAGAGGCAAACGGTTCAGCACCGAACTGGGCGACCAGAGGACGGTTGCCGACCAGGCAAAAAAGGCCTTCGTCGATTACGTACGTGACCACGGAGCGGCCTACGAGAAGCTCGGTATTACCGAGGAAATCAACGCCATAAAAGATACGCTCGGAACGCTTGAGCAAGTTCGATCCGACATCACATCACTGAACACGACCTTAAAAGCCGGTATCTCGTTTTATACCAATTTGAACAACGATCTTCTGCACCTGGCAGCCGAGTTGCCCAAGCTCAGTACTGATGCGCAAGTCACTGCAATCGGGGCGAGTTATTTTGCATTCCTGCAGAGCAAAGAGAGATCCGGTATCGAGCGTGCGGTGCTGGCCGCCACATTTGCTGCCGATCGCTTTGCGCCAGGTATGGCAAACCGATTTGTCGAGCTGGTGGCCCAGCAGGATAGCTACGCAGATCTATTTCTGACCCTGGCCACACCCGACCGCGCTGCCGCATTCCGCGAGCAAATGAACAGCAGCGTCGTTGCGCAGACAGACCGTATGCGAAAAGTCGCACTCGACAAGGCCATGCAGGGAGGTTTCGGTATCGACTCAACGGATTGGTTCAAGGCACAGACTGCCAAAATTACCCTGCTTCGTGAAATGGAACTGATGTTGTCAGATGACCTGCAACAGCTGGCAACCACAGGGCGTGATTCTGCAAACATACATTTCTACACAAGCGTACTGCTGGCGGGACTGATTCTGTTCTTCACTGCAGCATTCGGTCATTTCACAGTGCGAAGAATATTGCGCCAACTGGGTACGGATCCGGCCAATCTGCAAACGGCGGTGAGCGCCATTGCATCCAACAATCTGAACATCGATCTGGGCAGCAAGGAAAACTCGCAAGGCATACTGGCTGACATGCAGGTGATGCAGACCAGCCTTATCGAACGCACCATGAAGGATCAGAAGAGATTAGAGGAGAACGGTCGCATCCGTCAGGCACTAAACATGGTCGATGGCAATGTCATGATTGTCGACGAAAACCTCACGATTATCTACTTCAATCGCGCGATGAGCAATTTGCTCAATAGCATCTCATCACAGATTCGAACCGTCTGCCCGGGTGTCGACCCGGATAATCTCTCCGGCCTGCCTCTGGATCGCCTGTTGGCCAACCAGACCGAACAACGCCAAATCATCAGCAACACCAACGACTCTTCCACTACGACGCTGCACTACGGCAACTGCACTTTGAGCGTGGCTTGCAATGCGGTGTTTGACAAGGATGGAAAACGGCTTGGCACTGCGATCGAATGGACCGACAAAACGCAGGAACTGGCCGTACAGGAGGAAGTTCAGCAGGCAGTCAAAAAGGCCTCAGCCGGTGATATGAGCCAACGGCTTCGCCTGGACGACAAAGATGGTTTTTATCAATTGCTATCGGCCAGTGTCAATGAGTTGATGGAGGTATCTGATCAAGTCATCAACGATACCATCCGGGTGGTGGGGGCACTGTCCCGTGGCAATCTGAACGAACGAATCGTGGAAGACTACGAGGGATCGTTCAACCAGCTCAAACAGGATACCAATGCGACAGTCGACAAACTCATTGAGGTGGTGAAAGATATTCAGGTGGCATCGGATGCCGTCAAAACCGACTCACTGGTGATCTCTGAGGGAAATGGCGTCATCAGCGAGCGAAGCCAGGAGCAAGCAGCCAACCTGGAGCAAACCGCATCACGCATGGATGAGATGACCAGTAGCGTGTCGCAGAACGCCGATAACGCCAAGGCCGCCAGCAAACTTGCAGAGAGCTTGCGCGATGGGGCAATGCGGGGTGGGACGGTAATCGAGAGTACGATCGAGGCGATGCAGCAAATCAGCGAATCCACCGGTCGCATCGGTGACATCATCGGCGTCATCGACGACATTGCGTTTCAAACCAACCTGCTTGCTCTCAACGCTTCAGTCGAGGCTGCACGTGCCGGCGAACAGGGCCGAGGTTTTGCGGTGGTCGCCTCCGAGGTCAGAAACCTCGCGGGTCGCAGCGCGGCGGCAGCCAAAGAAATAAAAACCCTGATACAGGATGGCGAGGCAAAGGTATCGCAGGGATCCACACTGGTGAACAATTCGGGCAATACGCTGAGCGAAATCGTCACTGGCGTAGAAAAGGTAACCGACCTTGTAAGCGAAATCTCAACCGCCTGTCAGGAACAGTCGATTGGCATTCAGGAGGCGGGTGGTGCAATCAGCGAGCTAGATATCAACACGCGACAAAACACGGAAATGGTCGAGCAGGCAGCAGGCGCCAGTGACTCACTGCGTCAACAGGCGATCCGACTCAGCGGATTGATTCAGTTTTTCGATACCGGTCGCGAGTCATCGAAACTCAAGATGGCGGCATAAACCCTGGGGTGATGCGAGCCCTCGGATCGGCTGATTCGACGACTTGTTGTTGCCATCCTGGAGTGTGTGTCTAATTCACAGACGAACGACCATCGCTGTAAACGCCTATTTACCCTTGCTGACCGGTAGTGTCGGATCGGCCGTCCACTCCAGCATCGACCCATCGTAGAGCTTTGCGTACTCGTTGCCCAACAGCTCGTGCGAGACAAACCACCCAAGCGATGCCCAGTGCCCGGTGTTGCAAAAATTGATCTGCTCCTGGTTCGAATGGCCGCCTGCGTCGGCCAGCAAATCCGTCAGGGCTGATCCAGATTTGAACAAACTGCTTCCGGCACGGGTGTAATTGCGCTCGGGCACATTGATAGCACCATCAATGGTGCCAGCGCGCTTGGCCTGCCGGTGGCGCTTGCCGCCACTGAAATAGCGATAGGGACGATTGTCGATCAGGTCAGCACCCCGCTCGGCTGCTGCCTGCACCTCTTCCCTGGCAACCAGCATATGCTCCTGCAGCTTTGCCTTGTAAACCGTTGCCGGCAACACGTTTTCACCTTCTTCCAGTGGGAATCGGTCAGCGTCGACGCGGGCTGCGGCCAACCATGCATCCATACCACCGTCGAGCAACGACAGCGACTCGTGGCCGAGCACTTTCAGCGTCCAGTATATTCTCGTGCCTGATGCGGTATCGCGGGCCCGCCCACCGGCGGTCACAATTACCACGTGACTGCGATTACCAATCCCCAGCTCGCCGAGCATTTTTTCCAGGCTTTCTATCGCCGGTAACTGACCATTGATACCCGCGGCATCGGTCGTGCGCCAGCCACCTTTCTCGTAGGAACTGTAGATCGCGCCGGGGATGTGGCCGCGCAGATAGTCCATGCGCGATTGTCGCGAATAGGGGCCACGGACGTCGAGGATCACGACACCGGGTTGACCGATGCGCTCAGACAACCATGCGGCATCGACCAGTGGCTGGGCGCTGACGAGCGGTGGGCACAGTACGCCAAGCCATACCACAACGGCAAATTTCAGATGGCGGGAAAACACGGGCAGCTCCTGATCCGGCAATACGAGTTGAGACCAGATGATTGCCAAATAGTGCTACAGGGCGTCGATAGTCTGCTCGATGCGCTGGCGCCGGGCAAGGATCGTCGCGATCGCTTGCTGTGCGCGCGCGGGCCCGGTCTCGCCGTCCTTGAGCTGATCGTAGGCGGTAACGATATCG